>JANPGL010000106.1:0-23640 GCA_031423915.1 Actinomycetes bacterium
CTCGAGGACGAACTGCTCGAGGCCCACGACATCGACCTCGGCGACTACGGCGTGCTTGTGCACCTGTCCGAGGCCGAGGGAGAACGCATGCGCATGTGCGACCTGGCCGGTCGGCTGCACCTGTCGCCGAGCGGCCTCACCCGCCGGCTCGACGGGCTCGTACGCGAAGGCCTGGTGGCCCGGGCACCCGCCCCCGACGACCGTCGCGTCTCGCTCGCCGTGCTCACGCCTGCGGGTCGACGCAAGATCGAGGCCGCCGCGCCGGACCACGTGGCCGGCGTGCGCCGCCACCTGCTCGACCACCTGACGACCACCCAGATCCGCCAGCTCTCCGCGGGCATGGAGGCCGTCCGCGCCAAGCGGGCCGCATCGCTGGAGCCCAGCCGACGCTGATCAGCGGTGGTGCACGACCTCGAACCGGCGCCCGGTCAGCTCCGTGGGACGGATGCGAACCCACCGGTGCTTCGGCGAGGCGTGCCACGGGAACAGCGGCAGGTCCTCGGCCTTCAGCAGGTCCTCCACCTCGTCGATCTCGCGGGCCGTCCCCTTCAGCACCACGCTCCACGCCTGCCCGCCCTCGGGGTCGTAGCCGTCGACCTCGAACGCCACGGAGGTGCCGAGCACGGAGGCAGCCAGCTTCGTGCCTTCAGCCGTGCGGAACACCACCGAATGCGCATCGACCACGTGGTTCACCGGGAACACGTCGGGTTGGTTGGCGATGCTCACCGCCAGCCGCCCGACGGAAGCCCCCGCCAGGAGGTCCCAGCAGCTCACCTCGTCGAGCACGATCATGCCGTTGCGGTCCTCGAGCTGCGTCATGGGTGCGCCTCCTCTCGCCTCGACGGTAGACCTCGGGTCGCCCTGGCGACCGGGCCGTCCGTCACCGAGCCGGAGGTCTTCCGCCCGGAGCGGGTCGACGGCCCACCGGTAGTGTCCTGCGGGTGACGAGCACGGGTGACACGGTGATGCGGGTCGTGGAGTGGCGTGACGCCGATGAGGCGACGCGGCGCCAGCTGATGGAGCGGGGTCACGACCTGGTGTTCGATCACGGGTTGCGATCGGCCATCGCCGGGCTGGTCGACGAGGTCCGCACCGACGGCGACGCCGCGGTCCTGCGCGCGCTTGCCCGCTTCGACAAGGTCGACATCACCGCCGACCGTCTCCGGGTGGCCCCCGAGGAGTTCGCGCTGGCCCGCCGGGACGTCGGCGCCGACGTCGTGGCCGCCATCGCCGACCTGATCGACCACGTACGCCGGTTCAACGAGCACCTCCTCGGGCGTCACGGCGACTGGCAGATGGAGATGGAGCCAGGCCTGACGGCGGGCGAGAAGGTCACCCCGATCGTGTCGGCCGGGCTCTTCGTGCCGAGCGGCAAAGGCAGCTTCCCGTCGGTGCTCGGCCAGATCGGCACGCCCGCCGTGGTGGCCGGCGTTCCCGCCATCGCGGTGGTGGTGCCACCCGTGCCGGGCGGCCACGGCGAGGTCGACCCCGCGGTGCTGGTGACGGCGGAGATGCTCGGCATCACCGACGTGTTCCGGGTGAACGGGCCCGCCGGCGTGGCCGCGCTCGCGTTCGGGACCGAGTCGATCCCCAAGGTGGCCAAGGTGTGCGGCCCCGGCAGCCCACCGGTGACGCTGGCCCAACTCGAGGTGCAGCGGTACGGCTGCGTGTCGGTCAGCCTGCTGTGCATGTCCGAGAGCCTGATCGTGGCCGACGGGACGGTCGACCCGGTGCTCCTGGCCGCCGATCTGTTGAACGAGGCCGAGCACGGGGGCGATTCGACCTCCGTCCTCGTGACCTGGAGCCGGGAGCTGGTGGCGCCGACGCAAGCCGAACTGGCGCGCCAGTTGGCCGTGCTGCCCGAACCGCGCCGCTCGTACGCCGCGGCGGCCCTCGGCACGAACGGCGGCTGCATCCTCGTGAGCGGACCCGACGAAGCGGCAGAGGTGGCCAATGCGTTCGCCCCCGAGCACCTCCAGCTCTCGGTGACCCCCGAGCTCGAGGCCGAACTGCTGGCGGACCTGCGCAACGCCGGCGAGATCCTGCTCGGCCAGAACACCCCGTTCTCGGCCGGCAACTTCGTCATCGGCGCACCCGCCGCGCTGCCGACGAACGGGTGGGCCAAGGTGTCGTCAGGCATCACGGTCGACACCTTCGTGAAGCGCACGGCCGTGGCGCGGGCCGATCAGCGCGCGCTGGCCCGCATGACCCCCAGCGTCCTGGCGCTGTCGGCGCACGAGGGCTTCCCGGCCCACGCCAACGCGGTCACGGCTCGACGGCTGTGACGGGCGGGGCCGGTCACGTCCCGACGACGACCTGGTTCCTGCCCGACGCCTTGGCGTCGTAGAGCGGTCGGTCGGCCCGCTCCAGGGCGACGACGAGCGGCTCGCCCGGCCGTAGCGGCACGATGCCGATCGACACGGTGACCTGGAGCCCGGGGGCCAGGTCACCCCAGTGCTCGTCGGCCACCACGCCGCGCAGACGCTCGAGCGCGTAGGCGGTCTTGCCGACTTCGTCGGCCAGCAGGACGGCGAACTCCTCGCCGCCCACGCGGGCGACCAGGTCGGCCGGCCGGGTTCCCCGGGTGAAGAGGCGGGCGAGCCGGGCCAGCACCCGGTCACCGACGATGTGGCCGTACCGGTCGTTGACCGACTTGAAGTGGTCGACGTCGATGAGCGCGAAGCTGGCCTCGGGCGGAAGGTACGACGGTGCCTCGATGAGCGCGCGCTCCATGCGCCGCCGGTTCGGCAGGCCGGTGAGGGGGTCCTCGTCCGCCAGCCGCTCCAGGTGGGCGATCAGGTCGGCGCGGTTCGACTCGGCGGCCACCAGGTCGGCGTGGTGTGCCTCCACCGTGTCGAGCTCGAGTTGGAGCTGACTGGTACGCCGGCGGTGCTCGGCCGCGTCGTACTCGGCGCGGGTCACCTCGGCGCGGCTGCGGATGGCCAGGTTCCGTCGTTTGCTCTCCTCCAGGTGCGCGGCGCGGGTCACTGCGAGCGCGCGGCGCAGCTGGTCCGCCTCCTCGAGGTGGTCGCCGGCGCGTCGGGCCACGGCGGCCAGCGCCTCGTGGGCGACCGCCCGCACCGGGGAGTGATCGTCGGCGTACGAAAGGACCTGGGCGGCGTCGACCTGCACCGCGTCGTCGGCACCGAGATCGAGGTTGGCGAGCAGCCGTTCGCGCACGATGGAGCGGAACCCCACGCCGGCGCGCTCGTCCGGCTCGCCCGCCAGCGCATCGGCCGCGGCCACCGCCTCGGCCGGACGGCCGAGGGCGCGCAGGCTCGCCATCCTGATGGCCAGCGCGCCAGGGCGGGCCAGCGCGTACCCGGTGCGGGCGCAGAGCTCCTCGATCTCGAGCGACATGACCACCGCGGCGTGGTGATCACCGCGCGCCTGATGGGTCTGGGCCAGCACGAGCCTTCCGACGAGCCGAGCGGCGGGCGACGAGTCCTGGTCGGCGGTCTGCACGGCGAGCTCCGCGTAGCGTTCCGCGGCCGGCAGGTCGCCGACGGCGGCGAAGGCCTCGGCCAGGTTGCCCAGGACGTGGGCCACGTCGGCCCGTCGCTCGGCCTCGTCGGCCAGATCGAGGGCCTGGGCCAGGTGCTCGATCGCTCCCAGCGGGTCGCCCATGTCGAGCAGACCGGCGCCGATGTTGGCCAGCGCGGTCATGGCCACCCCGCGCAGACCGCGCTCGAGGGCGAGGCTGATGGCCTGCCGGCCGGTGAGGAGCCCCTCGTGGGTGGCGCCGGTGGTCATCTGCAGCAGGGCCAGCCGGCCGAGGCAGCGGGCGAGCCCGTCTCGGTCGTCGGCCGCCTCCAACTCGGTGGCGGCCGTGCGCAGCTCTCGCTCGGCCCGTCGGGGCTCGACGAGGCGGATGAGCAGGTGCCCGAGGGTCGTGCGCAGCCGGCCGACGGAGCGCAGGGGAGCCCCCGCCGCCAGCGCCTCGGCGAGCGCGGCGTCGACCGCGGCCAGCGCGGCGTGGCCGTCCTCTTCACCCGCCTGCCACAGGTCGGCGGCCAGCGCGTCGAGCGCGTCGACCTCGGGCGACGCCGGGACGCGATCGCCCATCGCGTTCGGAGGTGACGCGGGCATGCCCTCACTATCGGTCAGTGGCAAGGGCGTCTCAAGCGTGCTTGTGGATCCTTTGCCAAAGCCGCCCTCAAACCTCCGTCCTGCGCCGCCGATGGATCGTCCAGATGGCCCGGCGTGCCCTGGCAGACGAGAGGAGGCGGACATGACGATCAACGGATCCACGGCGACCTTCCCCGTACGGGGATTGCTGGAGTTCCTGGCCACGACCGGTCGTACCGGTCGCCTCGTGCTCCAGGCCGACCCCCAACTGGGTTTGCTCGCCCTCCGGTCGGGTCGCCTGGTGGCCGCCGGGCTCGGTGCCGCCGACGAGCTCCCGCTCCTGGTCACGCCGTCCGACGTGTCGGCGCTCGGCGACTTGCTCGTCGACCTCGTCTCCCTGCCCGGGGGACGTTTCTCGTTCCACCCCGACGGCGTCGACGGCGCGGACGACGGTTTCGACGTGTTCGAGGCGCTCACGATCGCCCGGGAGGTGGAGGACGCCGACGTCGATGCGTTCCCGCCCGATACCCCGCTCCGCCTCGTCGTCGAGCCTCGATTCGGCACCGCCACGGTCCCGCCGGACCTCTGGGAGGTGCTCGCCCGTCTGGGCGACGGCACGACCCTGGAGGCCGTGGCCGACGAGCTCGGACTGGGTCACGCCGCCGTTCGTCGCCGGGTGGACGGGCTCGTCCGCCTCGGCCTGGCCGAGATAGCCGTGCCGACCACGGCGACGATCTAGGGCTCACGCGGGGAGAGTGCGTGCCGATGAACAACGACGAGACCGGTCCCACCGCGGCCGGCCGACAGACGGAGGAACGGGTGCCCGTCCAGGGAAGCATCGAGAGCGTCGGCATCCGAGAGGTGCTCCAGCTCGCCCTCGCGCACGCCCCGGCCCGACTGGTGCTGCGGTCGCCCCACGGCGCCGAGACCCAGGTCTGGTGCACCGCGGAGGGGTACGGGACGACCGAGCGCGCCACGGGACCGGAGGAGGTCCTGGCCGAGGCGTTGACCCTCCTCGCCGGCACCTTCGAGATCATCACGGAAACCGCCCCCGACGTCGAGTGCGTGCCGCCACCCGACGCGCTCGCCGCCGCCGAAGTGCTGGCCCCCCTGTGGGCCGAGGTCATCGCCACCATCCCCGACCCCCACGTCGCCGTGCGCCTGCGCCGGCGGGCTCCTTCGCCCTTGGACGTGACGGCGACCCAGTGGCGGGTGCTGGCGCAGGTCGGCCGTGGCCGCGACATCGGCGACCTGGCGGTCCTGCTCCGCTCGAGCGAACGCGCCTCGCGGCGGGTCGTCGCCGAGCTGGTGTCCGCCGGCCTCGTCGAGGTCGTGCACGTGGCGCAGCTCCTCACCGCACCACCCACCGGTCCGGCGCTCGCTCCGCCGCCGCGGGCTCTCGACGGGGCGTTGCCCCCGCCCCCTCCCGCCCCGCTGACGGCGCCGACCATCGAGCTCCCTGGCGATGAGACGTCGTCGTGGGCCGAGCCGATGGACGTCGTGGCATCGATCGACGACGTCGGGACGGGCGCGATCGACGAGTTCGACGACGCCGAGATCGTCGTCGGCGAGTTCGCCCTCGAGGGCGAGCCCGGCAGCGTCGTCGACGCATCGAGCGACTGGGACGACGAACCGTCCGCTCCGCACGCCCTGCCCGCCGTGGCCGACTCGTGGGGCGCGGCACCGTCGCCCGTCACTCCGACGGCGATGCGCGATTGGGACTGGTCCGACGAGCCCGCCACCGACGACGCCGGTCACGGGTGGGACAAGCCCGTCGGCCCCCGCGACGCACCGATCGAGTGGGATCCCGAGCCGGAGGCGCCCGAGGGGCACGTCCGACCGGCGCCCACCGCCGTTCCAGGCTTCATCGAGGATCCGATCGCCGCCAGCGACGAGGTCCTCGGATCCACCGACGAAGAGCTGGTCAACCGCGCCCTGCTCTTCAAGTTCCTCTCCTCGGTGCGGGAATAGGTCACGAAGGGATCCGCCATGCCCGCAGTCGAAGTCGCCGCCGACGACGCCCCACTCGGTCTCCTGCTCCTCCAACGAGGGCTCATCGATCAGAACCAGCTCGACCTCGCACGCGGCCGCCAGGCCACCGAGGGCGGCAGCCTGGCGCGCATCCTCATCGAGCACAACGCCATCACCGAGGCCGGGCTCGTGCAGGAACTGGCGCGCCAGCTCGGCATCGAGTTCGTCGACCTCGCCGACTTCCAGGTCGACCCGACGGCGGCCTCGCGCATCCCCGAGAGCCTGGCCCGGCGGTACACCGCGCTGCCGATCGCCTGGGACGGCGCCGTGCTCGTGGTCGCGGTGGCCGATCCGGCCAACGTGCTGGCGGTCGACGACATCCGCTCGGCGGCTCGCGCCCCCGTCAAGGTGGTGGTGTCCACGCAGGACGCCATCGAGACGGCCATCAACCGCTACCTGCGCGCCGACGCCGACGTCGAGGACTTCTCGTCCATGGCGTCGGCCGATCAGATGGACGAGGACCTGTCGGCCCTCAACGAGGTGGTCGACGACGCCCCCATCGTGAAGCTGGCCAACCTGCTGATCAAGCAGGCCGTGCAGGACCGGGCATCCGACATCCACATCGAACCGGGCGAACGCGACGTGCGCGTCCGGTACCGCATCGACGGCGTGCTCCACGAGGTGATGCGTCCGCCCAAGGGCGTGCAGGCCGGCCTCATCTCGCGCTTGAAGATCATGGCCGACCTCAACATCGCCGAGAAGCGCGTGCCGCAGGACGGCCGCATCTCCGCCACCTTCGGCGGCAAGCCCGCCGACCTGCGCGTGGCCACGTTGCCCACCGTGTACGGCGAGAAGGTCGTCATGCGTGTGCTCGACAAGTCGACCGCACTGCTCGGCCTGGCCGACCTCGGCTTCCTGCCGCAGACGCTCGAGCGCTTCAAGTCGACGATGGACCTGCCCTACGGCACCATCCTCGTCACGGGCCCGACCGGCTCGGGCAAGTCGACGACGCTGTACGCCACGCTCAACCAGATCAACGACTCGTCGAAGAACGTGATCACGGTCGAGGACCCGGTGGAGTACCGCCTCGCCGGCATCAACCAGGTGCAGGTGAACGTGAAGGCGGGTCTTACGTTCGCGGCCGCCCTCCGATCGATCCTGCGTTCGGACCCCGACATCGTCCTGGTGGGCGAGATCCGTGACCGCGAGACGGCCACCATCGCCATGGAAGCCGCGCTCACCGGCCACCTCGTGCTGTCGACGCTCCACACGAACGACTCGACGTCGACACCGTCCCGCCTCATCGAGATGGGCCTCGAGCCGTTCCTCATCTCGTCGGCCATCTCGTGCGTGGTGGCCCAACGACTCGTGCGAAAGCTGTGCGAGCGGTGCAAGGAGCCCTACGAGCCCGGCTCTGCCGACCTGGCCGTGCTCCAGAAGGACGGTCCCTTCCAGAGCGACGAGCCGATCTTCCGCCCGGTGGGCTGCCCCCAGTGCGGCAAGACGGGCTATCGCGGGCGCTTCGGCATCCACGAGATCCTGCTCGTCACCGAGGAGATGCGCGGCCTCATCGCCGAGCACGCGCACGCCGACGCGCTGAAGAAATGCGCGGTTGCCGACGGGATGCTGACGCTGCGCGAGGCGGGCGTGGCCAACGTGGCCCGCGGCTACACGAGCGTCGAAGAGCTCCTGCGCGTCATCGCCTGAACCAACCCAGAAAACCGCCGCCGGATCACCTCAGATGGGCCCGGCCCCTGCCGATCGGACCACCATGGCTGACGCTGCGATGCACATCGACGACCTCCTGCGCCGCGTGGTCGAGCTCGGAGGATCGGACCTCCACCTCGCCAGCGGTGCCGAGCCCGTGGCTCGCATCCACGGCGAGCTCAAGCGCCTCACCGAGTACCCGGTGCTCGACAACCCGAGCATCCGACGGTTGCTGTCGGCGATCCTCACGCCGCGCCACCGCGAGCGCTTCGAGACCGACCAGGAGCTCGACCTGTCGTACGGCGTGCACGGCATCGGCCGCTTCCGCGTGAACGTGTTCTTCCAGCGCGGCAGCGTCGGCTCGGTCATGCGCTCCGTGCCGTCCGAGATCAAGACGCTCGTCGACCTGGGCCATCCGCCCGCCGTGTCGTCGCTCGCCGAGTTCCCGCGTGGGCTGGTGCTCGTCACCGGACCGACCGGCTCGGGCAAGTCGACCACGCTCGCCGCGCTCATCGACATCATCAACTCGACGCGCAGCCTGCACATCATGACCGTCGAGGATCCCATCGAGTTCCTGCACCGCCACAAGGTCTCGATCGTGAACCAGCGCGAGGTGGGGGAGGACACGCAGTCCTTCCCGAACGCGCTCAAGCACGTGCTGCGCCAGGACCCCGACGTCATCCTCGTGGGCGAGATGCGAGACCTCGACACGATCTCGACCGCCATCACGGCCGCCGAGACCGGCCACCTCGTGTTCGCCACCATCCACACGCAGGACGCGCCGCAGGCCGTGGACCGCATCGTGGACGTGTTCCCGTCCCATCAGCAGTCGCAGATCCGCACCCAGCTGGCGTCGTCGCTGATGGCGGTCGTCACCCAGCAGCTCGTGCCCCGCGCCAGCCGCAACGGCCGGCTCGTGGCCACCGAGATCCTTATGGTCACCTCGGCCGTGCGGAACCTGATCCGCGAGGGCAAGACGCATCAGATCATCTCGTCCATGCAGGCGGGCGGTCAGTACGGCATGCAGACGATGGACCAGTCGCTGGCCCACCTGGTCCGCACCGGTCAGGTGACGCTCGAGACGGCCATCGAACGGTGCGCCAACCCCGAGGACCTGCGGCGCCTGCTGTCCCGTTGAGCCCCGACGAACCCACCCCTTCACACGCGAGGCCCCGATGACCACCACCTTCCAGTACAAGGTCCGCAACAAGGAAGGCAAGCTGATCCAGGGCTCGCTCGAGGCGGACTCGAAGGATCTCGTCGCCGAGAAGCTCAAGCAGATGGGCTTCGTGCCCGTGTCGATCGACGCCTCGAAGGCGAGCGGCGGCGGCCTGGGCAAGGACATGTCGTTCGGGCCCAAGAAGATGAAGGTCCGCGACCTCGCCATCTTCAGCCGCCAGTTCGCCACCATGATCAACGCCGGCCTGCCGCTCATCCGGGCCATCGACATCCTCGCCGACCAGAGCGAGAACAAGCTCCTCGCCACGTCCTTGAAAGAGGTCCGCGGCGACATCGAGCGTGGCGCATCGTTGAGCCAGGCGTTCGGCAACCACCCCAAGGTCTTCTCCCGTCTGTACGTCGCCATGGTGAAGTCGGGCGAGGCGGGTGGTGTGCTCGACTCGGTCCTTCTGCAGCTGGCCACGACGATCGAGAAGCAGCTCGCCCTGAAGCGCAAGGTGCGCTCCGCCATGATGTACCCCGTCGGCGTGCTCTGCCTGGTGGCGCTCATCGTGACCGCCATGCTCACGTTCGTCGTCCCCAAGTTCTCGGACCTCTTCGCGTCGATGGGCAGCGAGCTGCCGTTGCCGACCCAGGTCCTCGTCGAGCTGTCGGGCATCATCCGCGGCTACTGGTGGCTGCTCGGCATGCTCGGCTTCGGCAGTGTGTACGCGTTCCGGAAGTGGAAGGCGACACCGGGCGGCAAGGCGGTGCTCGACCGGATGGCATTGAAGGCCCCGGTCATGGGCACCATCGTGCACAAGTCGGCCATCGCCCGCTTCTCTCGCACGCTGTCGGTGCTGCTGCGGTCCGGCGTCAACATCTTGACCTCGCTCGAGATCACCGGCGACACCGTCGGCAACGCGGTCATCGAGGACACCATGGAGGACATCCGCAACGGCGTGCGCGCCGGTCAGCCGATGTCGACGCCGATGGCGGCCCATGACATCTTTCCGCCGATGGTCGTGCAGATGCTCGCCGTGGGCGAGGAGACCGGTGCGGTAGACGACATGCTCGGTCGCGTCGCCGAGTTCTACGAGGACGAGGTGGAGGCTGCCGTGGAAGGCCTCACCTCGCTGCTCGAACCCCTCCTCATGGCCTTCCTCGGCGGCACCGTCGGCGTGATGGTCGTGGCCCTCTACATGCCGATGTTCGACATCATCACGAAGGTCAAGTAGCGCGCACGTCGAGGGCGTCAAGACACCGTCAACTCCCTCACGAGGTGAGCGGGCGGTGCCGATAGGAATCCGCCTCATCACTTCTCTTGACAAGGGCAAACCCGCCGGAAGGCGGGGACGCAAAGCGACGTGACCCACCGGCTCGCAGAGCCGAGGTCGGACGAGCTTCCTGGAGATAGGCCTGGCGGTTCACCGGCAGGGCTCAGGAGAAGGTGCAGGGCGTCTCACAACTCCCAAACCAAACCCCGGTAAAACCGCAAGGAGATCCCGTGCTCACTGAGCTCAAGCAGAAGAAGCGTGATGAGGGCTTCACCCTGATCGAACTGCTCGTCGTGGTGCTGATCATCGGCATCCTCGTCGCCATCGCCGTGCCGAAGTTCCTCGGCGCGCAGACCGGCGCCAAGCAGAAGGCGGCGCAGTCGAACCTGCGTGCGGCCGAGAGCCTGGCCTCGACCGTCTACACCAACGCCGGTGGCAAGTTCGTCGAGGCCACGAGCCCGACGCTGCTCGCCACGCTGCAGGCCGCGGATGCCTCGCTCATCTGGGTCGCCACCAACTCGGCGAAGCCGAGCGAGGTCGGCTTCGTGAGCGACGCCACGACGACGGCTCCCGGCCAGAAGATCGGCATGGCGGTCCTGGCCACCAACAAGGACTGCTACCACATCGTCATGGACAACAGCGGTGCGGGCACGTCGTACTGGGCCGAGAAGGGCGTCACCACCTGTGCGGCGACCCTGACCGTCCCGACGACCACGCCGACCGGCGGCGCCGGCCCCTCGGGCGCTTCCGAGACCGGTTGGGCGATCCCCTGATCGTCCTGATCTGACCTGACGTCCGGGGGTCGGTTCCGACCGACCCCCGGACGTTCGTCGCTTTCGCACCACCACCCGACCGAGCAGCTCCCCGATCCCGCCAGAGAGGCAACGATGAAGCGCATCTTCTCCCGAGGAAGCAACCAGGCTCGGGTCGGCCTGGTGATCGACGCCGACGCCGACCGCGCCGTCGCCATGCAGCGAACGGGTGGGGTCATGACCGTCACCCGCGCCGGCGAGGTCCCCCTCGCCCCCGGCGCCGTCAGCGGTGGTGAAGTCACCGACGTCGCCCATGTGGCCGAAGCGCTGCGCGAGCTGTGGCGCGTCGGGGAGTTCGAACACAAGTCCGTCCACCTCGCCATCGGGTCGCCCCGGGTGGCCATCCGACCGGTGGACGTCCCCAAGATCGCCGATGACGAGCTCCGCTCGGCGTTGAAGTTCCAGATCGGTGAGCACCTCCCGATCAACGCCGACGACGCCATCGTCGACTTCCAGCCGCTGGGCGCCCCGGAGGACGACAAGGACACCCGTCCCGTGCTCCTGGTGGCCGCCCACCGCGACATCGTCAACGCCGCCGTGGACGCGGTCACGCAGGCCGGTCTGAAGACCCGCCGGGTCGACGTGATCCCCCTGCTGCTGGCCCGGGTCGCAACGCCGCTCCTGCCGTCAGGCCAGGCGGGCGAGGACGGCACGCTCCCCGCACCCGGCCTCGAGGCCATCGTCGACGTCGGCGAGGACGTCACCCACGTGGTGCTCCTCTACGGCGGCCACGCCGTGTTCGCCCGTACCCTCGGCGCCGGCCTCGGGCGCGACGTCCTCGGTGGCGGCACCGATGCCACCACGCTCGCCGACCGACTCTTCCCGCTCATGGAGGAGGTCCGCAACACCCTGTCGTTCGCCGCCTCGCAGTTGCGCGCCGGCAAGGTGGCTGTGCTGCTCACCTCCGTGCCCGCCGCCCAGGAGAAGCTCCTCGTCGACTGCTTGCGGGCTACCGTCGGCGTGCCGGTCGCCCCGTTCCGGGCGACCGACCTCCTGGCGGCGTACGGCGCCACGTCGCCGTACAACCTCGACCGCCCGTTCCTCGCCGCCGCCGCGCTCGGGCTGCCGGCTGCGCTGCCGGCCGGCGTCCACGCCCCGTCGTTGCTGCCCGAGATCGTCGACGAGGCCGCCGCCCGGCGACGCCAGCAGCTCCTCCTGGCCGGTGGCGTGGCGGTCGTGGCACTGGGCCTCGGCGCCGTCAGCTACACGAAGTCGTCGTCCATCTCGGACCTGCAGGCCATGGCCACCAAGAGCCACGCCCAGGAGTCGGCCCTCAAGGCGAAGGTCGCCGAGCTCCAGCCCGTCACCGAGAAGGCCGCGTCGCTCCAGTCTCGTCAGGCGTCGCTGCGCCTGGCCGTCAGCGGTTCGATCGACTTCCCCCGCCTCCTGAACGAGCTGGCGGAGAAGCTGCCTCCCGAGGCGGCGGCCCGCTCGATCAACCTGACGCGTCAGAACATCTCGGTGTCCGTCGAGGCCGACTCGGCGACCGCCCCCACGCAGATGCTCGATGCCGCCGAGGCCGAGGGCAGCCGGCTCTCGGACGCCTGGATCGGCGCCATCGAGCTGGTGAACAAGCCGGGTAAGCCGGCGGCCACCACGTTCTCGTTGCAAGCCTCACCGAGCGCCGCCGCCCAGGCCGTCCGCCTCCCGTCGTTTGGAGTGAACGAATGAACCGCAAGGACCTCCTGGTCGCCGGCGGCGTGGGCCTCGTGCTCAGCTTCGGCTGGTACCAGTTCGCGTGGCAGTCGCAGGGCAAGAGCGAGACGAAGGCCGCCAGCGAGGCGAAAGCGGCCAAGGAATCGGTGTCGAAGCTCACCACACAGATCGCCGGTCTCGAGCGCACCCGCACAGAGCTCGAGGCCAAAGCGGGGCTCGTGAGTCGCATCGACGAGGCGATCCCGGCCACGCCCGAGCTCTCGGCGTTGGTGAAGCAGCTCCAGGCCACCGCATCGGCCCGCAACGTCGCGCTGACATCGATCAGCACCGGGAAGCTCACGCCCGGCGCCGTCGCCGTCGTTGCGGCTGCTGCGCCGGGCGTGGCGTCGACCGTGGCCCCCGCCGCCGGGGCGCCGCCGTCGGAGATGTCGGTGACGCTGGCCCTGCACGGGGCGTACCCGGCCATCGTCGCCTTCGTCAACGACCTCAGCGGCATCCCGCGGCTCGTCGTCGTCGACTCGCTGTCGCTCGCCCGCAACGAGGTCGACGCCTCCGTCGGCGGCACGGTCACCAACGCCGACGTCAGCGCCACGATCACCGCCAAGGTCTTCTCGACCGCCACACCCGCCGGCACGCCCGGCGCCGCCGCTCCTGCGGCACCGACCACGATCGCCCCGGCCGGGGCGACCACCACCGCTGCCAAGGGAGGCTTGTGATGGCGACCATCGCGCTGCCGCAGGGGGCCACCAAGGCCCTCGCCACGCCGAAGGGAAAGGTCTACGCGGCAGGTGGTGCCGTCGCGGCGCTGCTGCTCGCGTACCTCGTGCTCGGTGGGGGCGGCGAGACGACGACCACCACGACGAAGCCGGCCACCCCGGTCGCCACCACGGCGACGACGACCGCACCGACCGCCACCGCGCCGACGACGCCGTTCGTCGTGGCCCCGCGCGACCCCTTCACCAAGGGTGACGGCTCATTGCCGCAGGTCGGCAAGGGTTGATCGACGTGCGGCCGAGCGCGCCCACCACCGGGCCGGGGGAGCGCGCCCGCCCGCGTCATGACGGAGGGTTCACCCTCATCGAACTGCTCATGGCCATGAGCGTGTTCTCGATCCTGATAGTCGGGTTCTCGCTCCTGTTCGCCAGCTCGTTGAAGAGCTTCAGCTCGTCGCGCGCTCAGACCGCGGCCAGCCAGCTGGCGGGCACCGAGCTCGAGAAGGCCCGCAACGTGGGGTGGGACAACCTCGGCACCGTGGCGGGCAACCCGCCCGGCACCCTCATCGCCGGTCCCGAAACCGTGACGGTCGGCTCGATGACGTTCACCGTCACGCGTCGCGTCGAGCTCATCGACGACCCGATCCCGCAGGGCTTCACGACCGGGGCGAACTACAAGCGGGTGATCATCAAGGTCACGTCGCTCGTGATGAAGACTCCGCTGCAGACCGAGACGATCGTGGCCCCGCCGGTCCAGCCGTCGTTGTACACCGCCGTGATGAAGATCACCGTGGTGAACACCGTCGACGCGAGTGGGGTGTTGCCCAACGCCGTGGTCTCGATGACGGGCGGGCCGAGCGCCAACCGATCCGACACGACCGACAGTCAGGGCCGGGTCGTGTTCGCCGGCCTCACGCCGCACAGCAACAACACCGACGTGTACACCTACACGCCCACGTTGGCCGGGTGGAAGCCCGACCTGAGCGTCGTCACCGACGGCAAGGTGAACCTGGCGCCCGGCGACGTGATCGACCGCACCCTGAAGATGTACAAGCCCGGCACGATCACCGTCTCGTTGATCGACCTGGGCAACACGCCGGTGACGACGCCGATCACCCTGTCGGTCACCGGGCCGGACGAGACCGGGGCGACGCAGACCGACACGCGCTCGTTCACGGCCGCCAGCGGCACGATCGTCCTCAGCGACTTCAAGGGTGGCTCCATCATCCCGGGCCAGACCTACACCTTCAACGCGTCGTCGGTGGGGTACGCCCTGAGCCCGGCGCTATCGGTGAAGCTCGCCCCGGGCAACTACCCGACCAACGTCGACACGCCGATCACGATCCAGCTGCCGATCCCGGCGCGGGTCGACACCACCCTGGCGTTCGTCGACCAGTCCACGGGCCTGCCGCTCGTGGTCTCGGGTGCCCTGGTCGGCACGCCGACGGCGGGCTTGGACGATCCCGGCGCCTTCACGACGAACGCGGCGGGTGTCGCCACCTTCCGGCTGCTGCCCCGCACCGCCCCGAACAAGTACCTGCTCACCGTGACCATGCCCGGGTACTACCCGCTGTCGAGTGCGATGACCGTGGACGGCTCGACCAAGCCGATCGCGCTCACCGTCGCATTGCAGCCGCTGCCGCCGCCGACCCCCGTCACGGTCACGATCACCGGCGGCAGCCCGGTGGTTCCGATCGCGGGCGCCACGGTCACCTTGAGCGGCGGCCCCAGCGGAACGGTCACCTTCGTCACCGACGCAACGGGCACGGGCACCGCCAACGTGGTGCCGGGCGCGTACACGGTCGCCGTCAACCAGCCCGGCTACGTGGCCTACTCGGCGCCCCTCACGGTCACGACGACGACCCCTCCGGCCGTCGTGGTGCTCGGCGCCAAGGGCACCGTGACGTTCCGGGCCAAGAACGGCACGACGGGAACGGCGATCGGGCCCGTGACGCTCCAGCTCCTGGGGGGCTCCGGCACCGTCACCGTCAGCATCGACAGCGCCGGGAACGGCAGCGCGGTGTTGGACCCCGGCCCGTACACGGTCACCAGCACGAGTCAGCCCGTCCCGTACCCGCCGTACTCCGGGAGCCTCGCGGTGGTCGCCGGTCCCCAGACCGCCGACATCGCCTTCGTCCTCGGCGCGGTGACGTTCACGACGAAGGACTCCGGCACCAACCTTCCCCTGGCCAACGTCACACTGCTGCTCAAAGACGGCGCCGGGACCACGACCACGGTCACGACCAACGCCACCGGCACCTCGACCCCGACGACGCTCGTGCCCGGCTCGTACACCTACACCACCTCCACGTCGGGCTACGCCTCGAACAAGGGCAGCCTCATCGTTGGCGCCGGGGCATCCACCGTCAACGTGAACGTCACCAAGGGCGTGACCGTGACGATCACCACCCGTGCCGGCAGCGGCCTCACCACCAAGGTGCAGCCCGTGACGCTCCAACTCACCAGTGGCCCCGGCGCCGACGTCGCGTTGACCACCGCCGGCTCCAACGCCGACTACACCACGATGATGCTTCCCGGCACCTACACCGTGGTGGGCGTCAGCTTCCCGGGCGGCTACACCAAGGTGCACAGCAGCTCCACCAGCTTGGTCGTGCCTACGACCAACAACCAGACGGTCACGGTGCGGGTGCAATGAGCGAGCGACGGCCTCCCGAACGACGAGACGCCCGCGACGGCGGGTTCACGCTCCTTGAGGTGATCATCGCCGCCTCGCTCCTGCTGGTCGCAACCATCCCCATCTACCGGTTCCTCGACTTGTCCGTGAAGAACGTGACGACGGTGCAAGGCCTCGTCCAGGAGCAGGCCAACGCCCGCAATGCGCTCTCCGGCATCGAGAACGATCTGCGCAACGCGTTCACCGGCACGACCTCGCTGACCCGCGTGGCGAGCATCAGCGCCACGAGCGTCACCTTCTACACACCCGACCGCAGCACCCCCATCGGGCTCCAGAAGGTCAGCTACCGCCTGAACGCCGGCAAGTTCGAGAAGTGGGTGCAGCGGAGCTCGAACACCGTGCCCAACGGCGCGGCGTACACCTGGACGTTCCCCACGACCACGGCCGCCTTGCCCTACCTGCCCCTCGTCAAGGGGGTCACCAACACGACCGTGTTCGAGTTCCTCGACAAGAGCAACGTCGTGCTGAACCCCGCCGTCGCCGGCAATGCCGCCAAGGTGCGCGTGGTCCGCGTGACCCTGCAGGTTCGCGACCCCTCCGCCAAGACGACCCAGACACCCGCCACCTATCAGGTCACGGTCCAGCTACGAGGTGAGGGATGAGCGCGCGGTTGCACCGAACGACAGCCGACATGATCGAGCCGAGGCGCCCGGCACGTGGCGACGACGGCGGCGCCATCGTCCTGGTGCTCGTCGTCGGCGTCCTGCTCCTGTCGTTCGCCTCGATGATCGTGAAGCGCACGGCCACCGAGACTCGGCAATCCCTTGCGGCATCGGAGTACGACGCCGTGCTCCACGCCGCCGAGGCCGGCGTGAACGACTACATCGCCAAGGTCACCGAGGACCACCTGTACTACGGGCACGAGGTGCACGCGGCCGAGGACCGGCGCACCCGCACGAGCGGCGGAACGGTGGCGTCGGGCACGAGCTGGCCCGGCGACCCGGCCTGGAGCTATGCCGCCGCCGACCGCTATCAGACGTGGCGGCCGCTCGGCAGCACGAACTCGCTGTACGAGTACAACCTCGCCGTCGTTCCCCCGGGCAACGGATCGCTGGCCATCACGGTCACGGCGACCGGCCGCAAGCGCTCGAACCCGAAGGTGACCCGCTCGCTCGAGGTGCAGTTCCAGGGCACCTCGGTGGCCGACTTCCAGATGCTGTCGAACGCGGCGGTCAGCTACGGCGCTACCGCCACCACGAACGGCAAGGTCTACAGCAACGGTGGCATCGTCCACGACGGCACGGCCAACAAGGGCGTCTACTCGGCCGGGCAGATCACGGGAGCCGGCACCTTCAACGACGTCCGCTGCGACGTCGACGGCTCGCCGGGCGGGTGCACGTTCGCCTCGGTGTTCCCCACGCCGATCTCGTTCAGCTCCTTCAGCTCGGCGGGCAGCGAGGTCGCACGCGCCTCCCAGAGCGTGAGCGGCAAGGGCATCTTCCTCGACACCACGGCCACCATCTTCGCCTACCAGCTCACCTTCAACTCGGGCGGCACCGTCACGATCGAGACCTGCACCAGCGGTGCGGCGACCGACACCACCGCGCCCACCTGCACCGGTGCGGTGACGAAGGACGTCCCCACGATCGGCGCCATCTACTCGACCAAGTCGGTGATCGTGAAGGGCACCCTCAAGGGCCGAGTCACCGTCGCCTCCAACGGCGACATCATCGTCGGCGGGCCGCTGACCTACGTGAGTGGGCAGCAGGACGTCGTCGGCCTCATCGCCGAGGGCAACATCTTCATCGCCCAGTGGGTGCCGAACACCATCACCTGGTACGGCGCGGTCATCGCTCGGACCGGGCAGTACAAGCTGGCGAACTGCAGCGGGACGAAGAGCGGCACCTACAAGCACGTCGGCGCGGTCGCCACCGCCCTGGGCGGATGCATGTCGGGCTTCACGACACGCATCTACGAGTACGACGCGAACCTGCAGTTCCTCCAGCCGCCGTTCTTCCCGGTGCTGGAGGAGGCCTACAAGATCCTGCGCTACCGCGAGATCGGCTGACTCACTCGACCAGGTCATCGGCGGGCAGCGCCATGTGGAACACGCCGGCCCTCAGGTCTCGCCACGAACCCTGCCAGGGGTAGGCGTCGACCTGGCGTTCGCTGCGACGGCTGCCGAGCACGCGGAACAGCTCGAACGTTCCGTGCGGGCGGTCGCTCAGGTCGAGCGTGAGCGCCGGGTCGCCGGTGCCCGCCACCCATTCGCCGTCGGTGCTGCGGGCCACGACCGCGGGGAGCCCGTGCGTGGCCAGGTCTCGCTCCAGCAGGTTGCGCTCGAACGCCAGCGACACCGACAGGCCGGTGCTCGTGCGGTCGCCCACGATCCCGAGCGCGTGGCACAGGTCGTGCTCGTGGGCCACGGCGTCGAGCACCAGCCCGGCCAGGCTGCCCCGCTGCGCCATGAGCGCCTCGAACGCCGGTGAAGCCTCGTGCCACTCGTCGAGCAGCGACGACACCGTGCGGCCCCGCCGGTCGGCCACCTGGGCGTCGACCCAGGCCTGGGTGTCGCCCTGGGGCAGGCGCCCGGCAGCCAGGTCGGCGCACACGCCGGCCAGGTGGGCGCACAGGTCGGCCACGTCCCAGTCGGGGCACGCCGGGATGCGCGTGGCCGCGTCGGCGTCGCCCGCCAGGTGCGCGGCGATGCGCAGGCGGGCCGCGCCGTACTCGTGCGCCGCCTGCTCGTAGAGCTCCTTGGCCATGGTTCCCCCCGATGGCGGGGGAGCCGGGCCTCACCGGGGCCGTCCCCCGACGCGGCCCCGAACCATCATGCGCCGCCGCCGGGTGGGGCACCAACCTGACCGGGTGCCAAGATGCCGCGATGGCCGTCGTCATCCCTTACGTCCGCGACCTCGACGTGCACTACGGACACGTCGAGCAGGTGAGCCCACTCGTCCGGCGGGTGATCGCCTCGAACGCCAACAAGTTCACCTACAAGGGGACCGGCACGTACATCGTCGGACACGGCGAGGTGGCCGTGATCGACGCCGGACCGGCGCTGCCCGAACACGTCGAGGCGATCATGTCTGCGCTCGAGCCCGGCGAGCGCATCACCCACCTGCTGGTGACCCACACCCACTCCGACCACTCGCCCGCCACGGCGCTCGTGCAGGCCAACGTCGAGGCGCCGAGCTACGGGTTCGGCCCCCACGGCGAGGTGCCGCCCGACGACCCCGACGACAAGATCGTGTTCGGCGATCCCGACGCCGACGGTGAGACCGAGAAGGCCGAGCAGGCCAAGGCCATCGCCGAAGGCCGGTCGCCCGATGAGCTCCGCGAAGGTGCCGACACCGACTTCCGCCCCGACATCACGCTGGCCGATGGCGACGTCGTGTGCGGCGCCGGGTGGACGCTGCGGGCCGTCCACACCCCGGGTCACACGTCGAACCACCTGTGCTTCGGGCTCGACGAGGAGGCGTCCCTCTTCAGCGGCGACCACGTGATGGGCTGGTCGACCTCGGTGATCGGGCCGCCAGACGGCAACCTCGGCCAGTACCTGGCCAGCCTGCGCAAGCTGCTGGCCCGCCCCGACGAGCGCTACTGGCCGACCCACGGGCCCGTGATCCCGCACCCGCACGAGCTCGTCCGCTCGTTCCTGGCCCATCGGGCCGAACGCACCGAGCAACTACTGGTCGCGCTGGCCGACGGCCCGGCCACGCTGGTGCAGCTCGTGCCCCGGCTCTACGCGCCCGCCACGCCGAAGCCGCTGTGGCGCGCCGCCGCGGCCTCGCTGTACGCCCACGTCCTCGATCAGATCGAGCACGGCACCGTGACGAACGACGGCGACCCGAAGCGCAGCGCGGTGTTCCGGCTGGCCTGACCTCGGTGCTTCGCACCGCACGATCGGGCAGACGGTTGCTCGGAGACGTACGTTTCCACCCGACAAGGGGTGGAGACATGGGGCGAATCATTCGAGGCTGCACGGGTGCCGTTCTCGGGCTGGCGCTGATCACCGTCGGCGTCACCGGATGCGGCCCGGACCGCAACGACGCCGTCGGTCCTGATGTGCCGCGCGGACAGGCGCCCCCGGGCGGTACGGCGGTCAACGGCATCGAGCGCGAGTGGACGGTGCTCGCCGACCTCGACCACGTGCGAGCCGGTCCGGTGCGGTTCACGTTCAAGAACTCGGGGACGCTCACCCACGAGATGCTGGTCGTCCGAACCAATCTGCCGCTGGGCCGCTTGGCCGTCGATCCGGAGACGAGGAAGTTCGACGAGGAGTCCGACGAGTGGGAGGTCGTGGGCGAGATCTCCGAGTACGAGGTCGGCAAGACCGGCGACATCACGCTCGATCTCGAGTCGGGCAACTACCAGCTGGTGTGCAACATCCCGGGCCACTACGCCAGCGGCATGGCGTTCGCATTCCGCGTCGACTGACCCACGTCTGGTCGCCCGTCGACACCATCGACCGGCATCGCGACGTGGCCTAGCTCGGGGCGCCCGGCGACAACGTCACATCGACCGCATCGCCGGGTTCCAGGCCGGCCATCTCGCGCAACGCCGGCCCGAGCACCACGTAGCTCCGCCCGTACCGCCGGCCGACGAAGCCCTCGAACGGCAGACCGGCGATGGACCCGGTCACGGGCCAGCCTCGGCCGCCGCGAGGATCGTCCCGCTTCGACATCGGTCGCGGCGCCAGCCCCGGCCACGCCTCGGCGGGATCGAACGGCACGACGAGCGCGTACGTTCCCTTGTGGCCCGTGATCACCTCGGTGCGGAACGCTCGCTCGGCCACGCCCACGACGGTAGCGCCGACGCTCAATCGAACACGATGACCTGGCGAGCCACCTCGCCACGCTTGAGGGCGGCGTAGCCCTCGTTGATGTCCTCGAGCCCCATGCGGGCCGACACCATCTCGTCGATCTTCAACGTCCCGTCGAGGTACATGCGCACCATGTTGGGCATGTCGGTGCGGAACTGGTTCGACCCCATCATCGAACCCTGCAACCGCTTCTCCGACAGAAGGTCGATGCCGCGGATCTCCAACGTCTGGCGGGGCGGCACCATGCCGATCACGGTCGCCGTGCCGCCGACGTCGAGCATGTTGAACGCCTGCTCGGCGGTCAGCTTCAGCCCGATCGCCTCGAAGCTGTAGTCGACGCCGCCGCCCGTCAGCTCCTTCACGGCGGCGACCACGTTCTCGGCCGTCGACGCGTTCACCAGGTCGGTGCCGCCGAGCTGCTGGGCGGTCTCCAGCTTGGCCTCGCTCACGTCGACCACCACGATCTGGCCGGCGCCGGCGATGCGCGCCGCCTGGATGGCGGCCAACCCGATGCCACCCGCGCCGATCACGCACACGCGCGCACCGGGTTCGACACGCGCCGTGCGGAACACCGCGCCCATGCCCGTCATGAAGGCGCAGCCGATGAGCGCGGCGCGGTCGAGCGGCATGTCGGGGGTGATCGTGACGAGCGCGTTCTGGTGCACGAGCATCTGCTCGGCGAAGCCGCCGAGCCGCGCCATCTGCTCGACCGCCGTGCCGTCGCGCTTGGTGAGCCGCGGGGGAGCGCCGGCGGGCCGCGACGTGGCCGCCGGGTTCGAGCACCGGTTCGGGTGACCCGAAAGGCACTGGCGGCACTGCCCGCAGAAGATCGACACGCAGCAGATCACGTGATCGCCCGGCTTGCAGTAGGACACGTTCGATCCCACGCGTTCGACCACGCCGGCCGACTCGTGGCCGAGCACGGCCGGCAGCGGTTGGCGGAACGTCCCCTCCATGAAGTGGAGGTCGGAGTGGCAGAGGCCGGCGCCGACGACGCGCACGAGCACCTCGTCGGGGCCGGGGTCGTCGACGACCAGGTCCTCGATGTCCAGCCGGCCCGGCTGCTCGTTCAGCACCGCTGCACGCATGTCGACCCCCCGATCGCTGGGCGCACTCTACGCCGGGCTCCTCGGCTCATCGGCCCATCGGCCTTGACGCATGCCGATATGGGCATACACTGGCGCCATGGCGAGAGCGGCGACCACGACCGACATCTTCAACGCCCTGGGCGAGACGAGTCGGCGGCAGATCCTCGACGTGCTGGCCGCGGGCGAGGCCACGGTCGGTGCCATCGTTGCCGAGCTCGAGCTGTCGCAGCCCCAGGTGTCCAAGCACCTCAAGGTGCTGCGCGACGTCGACGTGGTGCACGCCCGCCACGATGGTCGGCACCGGGTCTACCGCGTGCACGCCCCGGCCCTGCGCCCGCTGCAGACATGGCTCGCCCGTCTCACCGACGCCGTCAACCAGCACTACGACCGGCTCGACGAGTACCTCGCCGACACCCAGTCGTCGGCGAGGGCGGGCCACACCACCCACGAGGAGAACTGAGATGCCCACGAGGCTCGCATCGGCCACGGTGACCCTGCCGTCGGACACCGAGATCCTGATCACCCGGAGCTTCGAGGCGCCCGCCGCGCTCGTGTGGGCCACGCTCACCGAGCCGCGGCACCTGCTGCGGTGGTGGGGACCTTCCTGGTGCCCGCTCGTGTCGTGCCAGGTCGACCTGCGCGTCGGTGGCGATTGGCGTTACGTCGCCCGGAGCACCGAGGGGAACGAGCTCGGTTGGCACGGCACGTACATCGACATCGTCACCGGGCACCGGATCGAGTCGACCGAGGTGTTCGAGGGCTTCCCCGACGCCGAGTCGACGAACGTCATGACGCTCACGGAGACCGACGGTGTCACGACGCTGCGTACGCTGGTCCGCCACCGCAGCACGGAGAACCGGAACGGCCACGTGCAGTCGGGGATGGAAGCGGGCATGCAGGAGACGTTCGACCGGCTCGACGGCCTGCTCGACGCGTCCGGCACGGCGGCGGAGCGCTTCCGTCGCGTCGCCGGACGCTTCACCGACATCGCCGCCGGCGTGGCCGACGACGCCTGGGAGCGCCCAGCGCCGTGCGAGGGCTGGGTGGCGCGCGACATCGTTCGCCACATGGTCTCCTGGGTGCCCCACGTGATCGGTCGGGGCGGCCTCGACTTCGCCGGCGGCCCCTCGGTGGACCGCGATCCCCTCGGCGCCTGGCGGCACCTGGACACGTCGCTCCAGGCCGCTCTCGACGACCCCGAGGTCGCCGCTCGACGGTTCGACGCCGGGCCCCCCGGCGAGCTCAGCATCGAGGCGGCGATCGGCATGATCGTCATGGGCGACGTGCTGGTCCACACGTGGGACCTCGCCACGGCCACGGGCCAGCAGGTCGAGCTCGATCCCGTGATCGTCCCGGAGATGCTCGCCGGCATGGAACCCCTCGACGAGATGCTGCGCGCCAGCGGTCACTACGGGCCGCGCGTGGCCGTCGACGACGATGCCGACGACCAGACGAAGCTGGTGGCCTTCACGGGACGCCGGCCCGTTTGACCGGCGACGCGTCGATGCTTGCTGACGGCAACGACTGCTAGCGTCGGCCGGAGCGGCGTCGTGGGGCGCGGCTCGTCCAGCGCCGGGGGTCACGCCATGAAGTTCGGGGTCTTCTACGAGCTGCAGCTGCCCAAGCCCTGGGGTCCCGACGACGAGTACCGACTCCTCAACAACGCACTCGACCAGGTCGAGCTGGCCGATCAGCTCGGGTTCGACTACGCGTGGGAGGTCGAGCACCAC
>JANPGL010000107.1:0-2097 GCA_031423915.1 Actinomycetes bacterium
CCACCAGCGCCTCGAGGTCGGCCAGCCAACCCACCACGGCCGGAGACAACGTGACCTGATTCGTCCGGGCCCACGCCCGGCCGTCACGCAGCAAGGCGAGCACTTGGACCGCCACGTCGGCAGTCACGGCTAGGTGACTCGGCACGAAGTAGCTGCGCCTACCCTCGGCGGTCATACGTAGTCGTCCAGGTCGACGAACCCGCCATCGAACATCGTCTCCGTCGGGGCGGCGACGGCCTCCCACAGCGCCAGGACCATGGCGATGCACCCGTCAATGTGCCGTCTGCTCTTGCCCTTGCTCAGCGTCCAGCCTCGATCGTTCGGGCGTTGCTGCGCGGCCAGAACGTGGGCGGCGAGGACCTTGTCGCCATCGTGGGACACCTGCTGACGGAGGATCAGCTCATAGGCGTGGGCGCACGCTGGTCCCATCCGCTCGATCGACTGCGGGACCTCGACCATGGGCAGGCCCTCGTCGGCGAGCTGGCGGGCGGCGAGCTCGAACAGGCGCGGATCGTAGGAGATGCCGCGGACGTCGAACCGGTCGCACAGACCGCGCAGGTAGTACATCACGTCGGCCGGATCTACCGGCGTCGTCAACGTCGGGTCCCACACCCGCACCGACACATGCCACCGGCCGTCGTGCCGGCGCTGCACGACCGCCACACCGGTGCTGTCACGCTTGAGTCCGACGTCGAGACCGACCCACGCCGGTTCGCCCTCGAGCGGGTCGAACGGATCCTCGCACGCCTCCCACGAGCCCGCTGGCAGCCAGCAGTCCGCCGCTTGCGCCCACTGGCCCAGCCGGAACACCCGGAACGAACTCTCGGGCGTGGCAGCGACGGCCGACGCGATGGCGTCCTCGGCGAGGAACCCGGCACCGATCGCCGGGTTGGCCTGGCGCCACTGCGCCCGGTCCGTGATGTCACAGCCGGCGTCACCGGCAAACTCGACGAACTTGAAGCCGGGCATGTCGGCGCCGCCGGTCCACCGCTCGCGCAACTCCCACATGGCGCCACTCATGTCCACGTTCGGCGTGCCGATCCCGAGCACCAGCGACCGGGGACGCTTCCCGCTGGCCAGCGCCATGGCGTCGAACAGCTCCTGGGAGACGAACCCGACCTCGTCGACCACCGCGAACGACGGGTCAAGGCCCTGCAACCCGTTCGGATCGGCCGGCAACGGCAGCAGCGTCCCGTTGTTCCACGGCACGTACAGCCGGGTCGCGCCGATCGCCTGGTAGCTCAGCGTGCGCGGGCCGAGCTCCGGTGAGACGTCGTTCATGCGCGAACACGTCGAGTACACCGTGCGGATCGCCTGCTGAATCGTCGTGGCCACCACCGGCACCTGGGGCGAGTGCTCGTCGTCGTGCAACGCCCACAACGCCAGCGCCGCCACGAACGTGCTCTTACCGTTCCCGCGAGGCATGGACACCACTGCGGTGCGCAGCGTGTCGTCGTCCAGCAGCACCTCGAGCAGCTCCCGCTGGAACGGGGCCAGGCGCATCAGCTGGCCCGCACCGTGACCCTTGGGCACCACGCAGAACGTCTCGATGAACCGGGCAGCCCTCGCGCTTCTGGCCTTGGTTCGCCATGAGCGCCACGGCGGCACCGACGGATCCTCGACCCGCAGACGGGCGTTCGTGTTGCCGTGACGGCCACCGGCAGCCTTGGTCGCGGTCACTGGCGACCACCTCCGCCGTCCGAACCGTGTCGAACGAGGCGGGGTGCTGGGCGGGTTAACCCATCCCTAAGAAACGAGGTCACTTCGTCTTTCCCTTCGTGAACACGGGCTCGATCGCCCCTTTACGTCCGTTGCACGACCTGCACAGCACGCCACGACCACCGTCGGCCAAGTGGTCCACCGTCAAGTCCCTCGAGGCATGGGCGGGCACCCGATAGCCCGGACACCACGGACCCTTCACCTCAAGCCACGCCCGCAGCAGCAGCGCACGCTCAGCCGGCCACGTCCCCCGGTACTGCGGCCTCGTCGCGTTGCGGACCATCGACCGCCTGGCCGAGCACGTCGGACACCTGCTGGTCGAGCACAACACACGGCAGTCGAGACACCGACGAGAGGTCATTTCGACCACTCTCCGCA
>JANPGL010000108.1:0-7207 GCA_031423915.1 Actinomycetes bacterium
CGTGGTCATGGGGTTTCCTCTTGGTTGAGTCGCGCAGCACTGGCAGTGGCAGGCGTGTGGGTCATCGCCGACCCACCTGTGTGAGATGGGCTTCGAGATCGGTGAGGCCCTGTTCGGAACCGATCTCATAGAACCGATTCGGGGCTCGGTACCCCTGGAGGGTGCCGATCTCAGCGAGTCGTTGGAACAGCCCTGAGAGATCTGCGCTCTCGCCAACTGGTACGAACTCGTCGACGCTCGTTCGGGTGACGATGCTGAGGCCGTAGTCGACGAACTCGAGACCGATCGACGCAGGATCGTCGACACCCTTTCGGTACATCGTCACGACTCCGTTGTCGAAAGCGGCATTGCTGCGGTCCAGCCCCGCATCGTTGCGTAGCACGGTCATGAGAGCTTGATAGCGCAGGGGATCGAACGCATGCCACACCGACTGGTAGTCGATCTCCAGGTAACTGTCGCCATAGAGCACGAGGAACCGATCGTCGAGCAGGCCCTCCGCCGAGGCTCGACGAAGCGCGCCGGCGGTGCCGACCAACTGAGGACCGTCAGCCAGGCACCGGACCGTCAGGCCTGGAGTCGGGTGCTCCGTGATCTCCAGCTCGATCATCTCGCCGAGGTACCCGGTGCAGATCAACACATCAGTCACGCCGCCGCATGCGAGAAGAGCGAGCTGATGGCGCACGAACGGCATCCCCGCAACGGGGATCATCGCCTTTGGCATCTCAGATGTCCATCGACCCATCCGGGTACCCAGACCGCCGGCGAGCACGACGCATTGAATGCTCACGTGCGCGCCATCAGCATCGAGCCGTCGTGGTCGAACCGGAACACGACCTCCTCGAGGCCCTGTGCTCGGAATGTGTGCCGCAACTTCGCCGAGTCCTGGGCGTAGAACATCAAGAACCCACCGGCGCCGGCGCCGACGAGCTTGCCGCCCCGCGCACCCGCCTGGCGGCCGACCTCGTACCAGTGGTCGATGCGTTCGTTGCTCATTCCTGCCGACCGCACCCGCTTGTACTCCCAGTGCTCGTGCATCAGATCGGCGAACCCGTCGAGGTCGTCGCCCTCGAGCGCCGTCTTGATGCACCGCCCGAGGACGTCGGCGTGATGCAACGACTCGAGCATGTCGTCGTCCTCCGCCTCGGACCGCTTCTTCTGGTCGTGCAGGATGTCGGACGCCGAGCGCGAGTAGCCCGTGAAGAACAGCAGCAGGTGCTCCTCCAACGCGTGCATGGTGCCGCTGGACACCGCCAGTGGCGACACCTGCACCGTGTCGTCGGGGTTGAACTGGAAGCAGGTGAGGCCACCGAACGCCGCGATGTACTGGTCTTGCTTTCCCACCGCGTTGCCGAGCACGTCGATCTCGAGGTGGCACGCCTGCTCGGCGAGCGTGGCGGCGCTGACGTGGTGCCGGTTGTAGGCGTGGAGGGCGCGCAGCAAGCCGACGGTGAACGTGCCCGACGATCCGAGACCGGTGCCCGACGGGATGTCGGCCGTCGACACGATCTCGACACCCGGCGGCAGGCCGACGAGGCGCAGCGCTTCGCGCACGAGCGGGTGCTCGATCTCGTCGACGCTCGCAGCGCGCTCCAGCTGCGAGTACTTGATGAAGTAGTCGTCGACGAACGTCTTGTTGAGGGAGATGAAGACGTACTTGTCGATGGCGGCCGAGATCACCAGTGCGCCGTCGCGACGGTAATAGGAGGGGAGGTCGGTGCCGCCCCCGCCGATGGAGATGCGCAGCGGCGTCCTCGTGATCAGCACGGCAGGCACCGTACCGATCGGCCGTGGATGAGGAACGAACGACAGGTGACCGTGGGATGACGCGTGGACGACTTCGTCGTTCGGCGCCGCCGGCACCAGAACATCATCTGACGGACACCCTCAGTTCCAGATCGATCCTTAAGGTGTCTTCCATGGTTCATCGGCGAAGGGCAGCGGCGGCGGTCGTCGCACTCGGTGTCGTGCTCCTGCCGGCGATGCCGGCGAGGGCCGACGACGGCAAGGGCGCGGCGAAGGACTGCCAGCAGTGGCGGCGCAGTTGTGAGAGCGACTGCGAGCGTCAGCGGCGCCAGGCGGGAGAGGCCGACGTGGCCACCACGTCCGCGCAGGGTGGCATCGCGCGGAGCATCGTGATGGCGACCAGCGGTGTGGGAGAAGAGGCTCGTCGGTTCGCCCGGCTCTCGCGGGGGCGTGAGGTCCGGAACCCGAGGACCCAGGACGACGATCGGTGCCTGCCCGCACCGGTCGTGCCCGAGGTGCCGTTCGGTGCGCTGCTGCCGACCTCGGCGATCGTCGCGCTCGGTCTGGGCGTGGCCGTGCAGCACCGTCGTCGCTCCCGAATCGCCGTTCCCTAAGCGAACCCCGAGCGGGTCGGCGCGGCCGTTCACCTCGAACGGCGTTCGTTCAGCGGGCGGACACTCACGCACCCGGACGTCACCCCGTAGATGGGCGACGCGCCACGTTGCCTGCGATCGACGCGTGAAAGCACGAACTGTTCGCCTCGTCGCCACCTGAGGAGGCAAGTGCGGTTCGTACCTTGTGGCCTCGAGCGGCGCAGCTCTTCATCGGCGATCGATGGTCGCCGCGAGCGACGGCGCGTGCTCTCCGATGCCACAGGACGAGGACGGATCGTGACGAGACAGCGAGCGACGAAGCGATGGCGTTCGACGCTGGGCGTGGTGTTGATGGCGTCGAGCTTCGTGTGGTTGGGCCCGTCGTCGGCTGCGCCGGCCACCGTCGAGTACCGGGCGCTGGCGTCGACCGGAGAGTCCGGTGCGTGGGCGGTGCGCGAGGACGGTTCGTTCGTGGCGTTGGGCGACGCTCCCTCCACGGTGCCGAAGGCGGATGACGCCGACGTGGTCGACGTGACCGTTCCCGCATCGGGAACGCCGATCGTGCTCCGCTCGGATGGTGCGGTCGTCCAGCTCGGTGGCCTCACGGTCACGTGTCCGAAGGTCTCGCGCTGGTGGGAGGCGGCGGGCATCGCCGCGACCCCCGACGGCAAAGGCGCCTGGGTGGCGGCCGTGAACGGTCAGGTCGTCAACTGCGGTTCGGCCGAAGACCTGTCGCCGGGGCAGGCGCCATCGCTCGACGCACCGGTCGTGGCCATCGCCGCCACGGGGGATGCGGGTTACCTCCTCCTGACCGCGTCCGGCGAGGTGCTCTCGTACGGCTCGGCCCGGCGTTTCGGCCGAGGTGCCCCCGACGCCAGCAGGTTCGTCTCGATGGCGACGACCACCGGTGGCTACTGGTTGGCGCGCGCCGACGGCGTGGTGCAGGCCTACGGCGCGGCCCCGGCGCTCGGCGGCGTCGAGCGCACGGGTGTGCGGGTCGTCGACATCGCCACCACGCCGTCGCACAAGGGCTATCGACTCCTGGCCGCCACGGGCGAGGTCTTCACCCTGGGCGACCTGCCGCAGCTCACCAACGGCAGCGTGCCGGCGGTGTCCACCCTCGTCGACGACTCGTTCGAGGGCGGCACCGACGGGTGGGCTTCGTGGTGGGGATCGCCCGCCATCGCCCGCGCTGCCGACGCCCGGACCGGCGCGGGCGCGCTGTCGCTGCCCGGCCGCTGGGACGCGTTCGGCAACGCGACGCGCACGGTCGACGGCCTCGCCGGCGGTCGCACCTACCGACTGTCGTATTGGATCAAGGGTGACGCGACGGTCGGCGGCGAGTTCAACTGGTCGACGCCGTCATGGTCGCGGGTCGTATCGGGTCGGCTCCCCACCGTCGTCGCCTCGTCCGGCGAATGGCGCCAGGTGTCGGTCGACCTCGAGTCGCCGGCCGACAGCCGCCGGCTGTGGCTCGGCCTCTACGCCGATGCCGACGTCGTCGTCGACGACGTCGCCCTGATCGGTCCGATGTGGGGCTCCGACGGCACGCCGCCGGCCAGCACCGTAGTCGCGGTGTCCAGCACCTCGACTGTCGCCCCCAAGCCGGTGGTGACGACGACCGCAGCGCCGGCCCCGTCGACCACCCGGGTGACCACGCCGGCACCCACGACGCCTGCACCGACGACCCCTGTACCGACGACGAGGGCCACCGCGCCGGCACCCACGACGGTGTCGCCGGCGCCCACCACCGTGACGCCGGGCCCGATCGCCACCACGCTGCCGCCGTCGCCGGCCCCGTCGCCGCGCGTGGGCCGCCCGCCGGCGACCCCCGACGAGATCGACGCCCGGATGTGCGGCAATGCTCGCTTGACGGGCGGACCGATCTCGCCCGCCGCCGCGGCTGCGCTGTATCCCGGTCGGACGGTGATCACCGTGCCGGCGGGCGACAACAGCGGAGCGTTCAACGGCCCGTCCGGCGCCGTGTACTGGTTCGCCTCGGGTACCCACACGTTGGGCTCGTCGCCGTTCGGGCAGCTCTCGCCGCGCAACGACGACGTGTTCATCGGCGCCCCCGGCGCCGTGCTCGACGGGCAGGGCGTCAACCGGTACGCGTTCGTCGGTGGCTCGCAGCGGGTCGCCATCCGCTACCTGACCATCACGGGCTTCCGTGCACCGGTGAACGAGGGCGTCGTGAACCACGACTCGGGCAACAACTGGCTGATCGAGTACTCGACGATCCGCGGCAACGGCGGCGGCGGCATGATGGCCGGCTCCGGGCAGGTCGTCCGCTACAGCTGCCTGGCCGACAACGGCCAGTACGGGTTCAACGCCTACCAGGGCGGCGACGGCATCCGCGACGTGGTGTTCGAGCACAACGAGATCAGCGGTAACAACACCGAGGACTGGGAAGTGCGCCAGCCCGGCTGCGGCTGCACCGGCGGCGGCAAGTTCTGGGCCGTCCAGGGTGCCATCGTGCGCAGCAACTGGGTCCACGACAACAAGAGCGTGGGTATCTGGGCCGACACCAACAACGTGGACTTCCTGATCGAGCGCAACATCGTCGACCACAACGAGTCGGTGGGCATCTGGTACGAGATCAGCTACAACGCCCGCATCGTCGACAACACCCTGACGCGCAACGGCTGGGTGAGCGGCAAGCGCGACCAGGGTTCGCCTGCGCCCGCCATCTACCTGTCCGAATCGGGCGGCGACGGTCGGCTCCGTTCGTCGACCGTCGGGGCACCGGTCATCGAGATCACCGGCAACTCGATCGTCGACAACTTCTCGGGCATCACGCTGTACGAGAACACGAACCGGTTCTGCAACTCCAACGGGAACTCGTCGACCGGCTACTGCACGCCGTTCGTGACCGGTGGGCGGATCGCCGGCGGAGTCAACTACAACTACGGGCAGCCGGTGAGCGCCAGCCACCCGTGCACCGCGCCGGGCATCGCCACCGAGCCGCTCTACACCGACTGCCGGTGGCGCACGCAGCGGGTCACGATCCACGACAACGTGTTCGCGTTCGACCCTGCCGTCGTGCCGTGCGTGGGACGCCTGTGCGGCGTGATGGCGCTGTACGCCACCGGTGCCGACAACCAGCCCTGGCAGCCGTACACCGTGACCGACACGATCCGACGGATCACGTTCGGTCAGGACAACCGGTGGGCGAACAACCAGTACCGGGGGCCGTGGCGCTTCTCCGTGGGCTACGGGGATCCGACCGATCTCAACGCCTGGCGCTCGACCTACGCCCAGGACGGCGGTTCGACCTTCGGCTGAGGCCTTTGGCGGGCCCGGCTGAGGCCCGTGGAGGTGAACAGCGGGTGAACTCGGGCGGGTCGACCGCCCGAGCACTCAAGGCGCGCTCGTACCCGTCCGACGGGTAGAGCGTGGATGCGACGGCGACGGTGGGCGGGAGGCACGGTGCCCACCGCGCCTGACGTCGTCGCCCACCTGTACCGGCGCGCCGGCTTCGGCGTCACCCCGGATCAGCTGGTCGATCTGGTGCGCCTCGACCTCGTCGAGCTCGTCGACAGGCTCCTCGACCGCAGCGCCGAGCCCGCGCTGCCCGAGCCGCCGGCGCTCACCGACCCGGCGGCCGGCGGGTGGGACCGGTGGGCGTTGTCCGTGCAGGCGTGGCTCCAGCACATGGCGGCCACGCCCGTTCCACTGGTCGAGAAGATGACCCTGTTCTGGCACGGGCACTTCGTGTCGGGCAACGACAAGGTCAACGACATGACCGCCATGTGGCGCCAGGTGGCGACGTACCGGGCGCACGCGCTCGGCGACCTGCGCTCGCTGGCCCAGGCGATGGCCGTCGACCCGGCGATGCTCGCCTACCTCGACAACCAGCTCAACGTGGCCGAGGCGCCGAACCTCAACTTCGCCCGCGAGCTGTTCGAGCTGTTCCTGCTCGGGATCGGCAACTACACCGAGGACGACATCGCCGCGTCGGCCCGGGCGTGGACCGGCCACACGGTCGACCCCGTCACCCGGCGCCACGTGTTCCGGCCCGAACGTCACGACGCAGGCATGAAGACGCTGTTCGGACGGAGCGCCGCCTTCGACGGGCCGGACGTGATCGACCTGGTGCTCGATCACCCGGTCACGCGGGTGACCTGCGCGCGCTTCATGGCGCGCAAGCTGTGGTCGTTCTTCGCCCACCCGTCGCCGACGGACGCGATCGTCTCCGATCTGGCCGACGTGCTGTTGGCCACCGGGTTCCGCATCGACTCGTCGCTTCGGGCGCTCTTCCTGCACCCCGCGTTCTACGCGCCCGAGGCGCGTCGGGGCCTGGTTCGCACACCCGTCGAGTGGTGCGTCGCCCTGCTGCGGGCCACCGGCCTGGCCGCGGCCGACACCCACCCGGAATGGCTCCTCGGGCGCATGGGCCAGGCGCCGTTCGTGCCGCCGAACGTGGCCGGCTGGGGTACGAACGAGCACTGGATCACCACGGCCGCCGCTGCCGGTCGGGCCGATCACGCGACGTTCGTGGCGTGGAAGGTGCGCGAGGCGCGCTCGTTCGATGCGGTCATGTCGAGGACGGTCGACGACGCCGTGGACGACGTGCTCCAGCGCTTCGGCATCGCCGACGCCGGACCGGTCACGCACGATGCCATGGTGTCGTGGCTCGTGGCCCAGCGAGCCGTGCCGTGGACCGGCTGGATGGAGCCGCACGGCCTGGTGGCCCTGGCGGCGCTGTCACCCGAGATGCAGATGGCCTGAGGGGCACCGTGGATCACGACGCCGCCAGGATCGCGCGCCAACTCGCACGCCCGATGCTCGGGCCCTCGGCCCTCAGCCGTCGCCGCTTCCTGCAGGCCGTCCTCGCCGTCGGCGGCGTCGGCGCGCTCGACGGCGTGCCG
>JANPGL010000109.1:0-1684 GCA_031423915.1 Actinomycetes bacterium
CCTGCCCTACGTCGGTGACCGGGACGAGCTCGTGCGCGCGATCCGCCGGTTCCTCGGCCTTCCCGCACCGCGGCGCCGCGCCGAGGTGCTGACGCCGCGCCAGCGTGAGGTGGCCGACCTGGTCAGCCAGGGGTGCACGAACCGCGAGATCGCCACGCGCCTCGGCATCGACGAGCGCTCCGCGGAGGGCCACGTCGAACGCATCCGAACACGCTTCGGATTCCGGTCACGCGCCCAGATCGCCGCCTGGTACAGCGCGCAGGGTGACCGCCCCTGAGGCGCCGACGAGGTGGGGTAGTTCCACGCCTGACATCCCCACCGGATCGGCGCACCGTGGAGCGACCGACCCGACAGAGAGCACGGCACCTTCGATGACCGACACCACCGCCGCGACGTCCCCCGCGACCGCGTTCGAGGCGCACGCCGCACGCGGCCGCTTCAACGCCGCCTTCTTCCGCCTGATGGGCCCGTACCTGGAGTGGCACCTGCGTCCCCACAAGCGACGCGCCTTCGGTCGGCTGCCCCGCGAGGTCGTCGAGCTCGGGTCGGGCGTGGGCGCCAACCTGCGCTACCTGCCCGCCGGCGCCACCCTGGTCGCGATCGAACCCAACCCACACATGCACCGCCGTTTGCGGGCGGCCGCCGATCGTCGAGGCATACGTCTCGAGTTGCACGATCGCGTGGCCGAAGGCACCGACCTGGCGGACCACAGCGTCGATTGCGTGATCTCGTCGCTCGTGCTCTGCACCGTGGCCGACGTCGCCGGCGCGTTGGCGGAGGTCCGCCGCATCCTCCGCCCGGGCGGCAGCTACCACTTCGTCGAACATGTCGTCGCTCCGGCACGAACCCCCACTCGGACGCTGCAGCGTCTGCTCCGTCGTCCGTGGGCGTGGACCTTCGAAGGCTGCTCGTGCGAGCGCGACCTGGAGCGCCTGATCCGCGCTGCCGGGTTCGCCTCCGTGGCGGTCGAGCGCTACCGCCTCCACACGCCGTTCGTCCCGTTCAACACCCACATCGCCGGGACCGCCGTCGCCTGAGGGGCCGCACCCGTCGTCCGACGGCGGCGGGCTCAGCGTCGTCGTGCGAGGTAGACGGGCGTCTGGTACGGGCGTTCCACGACGCCGCCGAACCGCTCGACGGCGAGACGCCCGAGGTGGTCGAGCGCCGCGCCACGGCGCTCCTCGGAGAGCGCCAGCCAGGGCGAGAACGAGGCGAACAGCGACCGGAGCTCGCTGGCGTCGTGTCGGCCAGTCCACGAGATCAGCTCGTGCCGCACCGCATCGAACCGGCCGGTGGCGTCGAACTCGGCGACGCGCGCCGCCTCGTCCTGGGCGTACGGAACCATCGAGGTGAACGGGTTCCCCGGATCGGCACGATCTGCCAGCGTCGGCTCGACGTGCCGCAGCAACTCGTCGAGGGCGTCGCCGAAGGGGTCGGGCCGGCTCGCATCGCCGAACACGTTCCACCACAGCACCAGCCACCCGCCGGGCCGCAGCACCTCCGCGGCACGCTCCATGCCTTCGTGGGTCGGGACGATCCAGTGGAACGAGGTGGCGGCCACCACCAGGTCGAACGACGCCGCGGGGAGTTCGACGGCCTCGAACGGTCCACGCAGCACGGTGACCGCGGCCCCGGCGAAGCGATCCTCCAGCCGGTCGGCGAACACGTCCGACAGCTCGATGGC
>JANPGL010000110.1:0-7098 GCA_031423915.1 Actinomycetes bacterium
GGCGCCGGCCGCGGCACCACGCTCAACCTGCCGCTGCCCGAAGGCACCGACGACGACGCGTATCTCGCCGTGCTGGGGCGGGCCGCCGACGCCATCGACGCGTTCGACCCCGGCCTCCTGGTGCTCTCGCTCGGCGTCGACACGTACCACAACGACCCGATCAGCGACTTCGCGCTCACGCAGGACGGCTACGAGCGCTGCGCCCGCGCCGTGGCCGCGCTCGGCCGACCGACGGTGGTGCTGCTCGAAGGCGGCTACGACCTCGACGCCGTGGGCGAGAACGTGCGTCGCTGGCTCGGCGGGCTGCTCTAGCGTCGCGGTCGTGAGGACCGACCTGCCCCCGCTGCCCCACTGGCAGGCCACGCCCGACGACCGGCCGGCGGCGATCCGCGCCCTGAAGGCCGCGGTGCGGGCCCGCCTGGCCGCCGCCGGACGGCCGGTGACCGACGTGGTGGCGGCCATGGAAGCTCGCGTGCGCACCGAGGCGAAAGCCCTCGTGGCAGCCCGCGCCAACGGCGAACCGGTGTGGCCGGTGATCGACTACGACGACATCGCGACCGGCACCGTCGACGACGCCACGCGGGCGCTGGTGCGCCGGCGCGGATGCGCCGTGGTGCGGGGCCACTTCCCGCACGCCGACGCGCGGGCGTGGGACCGCGGCATCGTCGACTACGTCGAGCGCAACCGGTTCTTCGAGACGTACCGGGCGTCGGGCGACGCCTTCTTCCGCGACGTCGACACGAGACCGGCCATCTACCCGATCTACTGGTCGCCGCCGCAGGTCGAGGCACGCCAGAGCGAGCGCATGGCCACGGTGCAGCGCTTCCTCAACGGCTTCTGGACCAGCGCGTCCGGCGACACGCGCTGGTTCGACCCCGACCGCGACGCGCTGTACCCCGACCGCATCCGCCGCCGCACCCCGGGCACGAGCTCGAAGGGTCTCGGCGCCCACATCGACCCGGGCACGCTCGACCTGTGGATGACCCGCGAGAACCAGCAGGCGTTCCACCACCTGTACGACGGCACGGTCGAGGCGTACGACCCCTGGGACGCCAGCCATCGCACGACCGGGCCCCAGTACCCGGCCGGCACGATCTGCTCGGCGTTCCGCACGTTCCAGGGATGGACGGCCCTGTCGGACATGGATCACGACCAGGGGGTGCTGTACACCGTTCCGATCCCCGCGGCCATGGGCTACCTGCTGCTGCGGCCGTTCCTCGACGACGTGGCCGACGACGACATGTGCGCGGTCGATGTCGGACGGGCGTTCGCCGCGCGGCGACCGTGGCACGACGTGCTGGTCGACGCCACGTACGGCATCCCCGACGTGCGTGCCGGCGATTCGGTGTGGTGGCACTGCGACCTGATCCACGGCGTGGCGCCGGTGACCGACCAGCAGGGGTGGGGCAACGTCATGTACATCCCCGCCGCGCCCTGGTGCCCTCGCAACGAGCGGTATGCGCCGCTGGCGCTCGAAGCGTTCGAGACGGGCTCGAGCCCGTTCGACTTCCCCGAGGAGCACTACGAGCGCGGTTGGGATGGTCGGCCCTCGAGGGAGGCCCTCAACCGAACGGGTCGGCGAGGCATGGGCCTCGACTGACGGTCAGCCGCGACCGACGAGCTCGAGCACGCCCATGATCTCCATCTCGTGGGCGTTGCGGGCTTCGAGCAGCTGGCGGAGCACCTCGACACGCGGTCCGTCGCCGGCCGCGTACGCGGCGTCGACGGCATCGGCCAACGCGGCGCTGGCCGCGTGGTACCTGACGACCACGTCGTCGAGGTGCAGGCTCTCGCCGTGGGCGGCGGGCACGGCGCCGACCGCGGCCTCGATGGCGGCGATCTCGTCGTGCATCCAGGCGATCTCGTGCGCGGCCCGGACGGCGCACCCGAGGAGCAGCTGGGTCATCATGGCGACGGCGACCTTGGCCGGGCCGTCGGGCAGCGCCGGCGCCACCGTGGCGTTGAGATCGGCGACGATGCCTCGCAGCATCTGTTCGGTGGTCGGACGCGAGAGCATTCAGGCCTCCTGAGCGGCCGCGAAGGCCTGGTCGAGCTGGCGGGTGGCCTGGAGCCACATCATCTGGCCGTACTGGATGTTGGTCAGGCTGAAGAGCGTGCCCAGGGCGCTGTTCTCGCCCCGGCTGAACGCGGCGCCTCCCTCGATGAGCTGGCGGACCGTGCCGACGACGCCGAGGATCAGGAAGTAGGCCATGACGGCCGGGTTCATCTGGGCTTCGGTCATGCCGCTCAGCTCGCGGTAGCGGGCGCAGAACGCGTCGGCGTCGATGCCGGTGAGGTCGGGCCCCGCCGCCTGAGCGATGGCCTTGAAGTAGCCGAGGTCCTCGCGGGGATCGCCGATCTGGGCCAGCTCCCAATCGAGCACCACCAGCGTGCCGTCGCTCTCACGCATCAGGTTCGTCGTCTGGAAGTCACCGTGGATGAGGGTCAACGGCACCGCCGGCGGACGGTGGGCGTCGAGCCAGGCGGCGACGAAGCGGAGGACGGGCAGGCTCTCCACGTGGGCGAGTGCCGTGGCCTTCCACTCGCCGATGCGTGCGCCGATGTAGTCGTCCCAGCTGGTCGGCCGGGCCAGCGACGCCGGCAGCTGCTCCACCGGAATGCGATGGAACGCCGCGGCCGTCGCGGCGAGCTCCTCGGCCACGACCCGGTGCTCGTGCTCGGTCGTGCCCGCCAGGTACGGGAGCAGCGATGTCGCTTCGCAGAAGTCGAGAACCAGCGCTTTCGTGCCGAGTCGGTCACCGCTGGGGTCGAAGTAGCGCGGCGTCGACACGCGCACGCCCGCGGCCTGCATCGCCCTCAGCACCTCCCACTCGAGCTGGCGGTCGGTGTGGATGAGCTGCTTGTCGGCCGGCGGGTCGCCGCGCAGCACGAACACGTGCTCGCCCTCGGCGTGGCGCACCACGGCTTTGGCGAGCAGCCGGCTGTAGCCGCCGGTCATCACCTCGTACGAGGTGACCTCGATGTCGCGCCAGCCGGGCTCCTCGATCGCCAGGAAGGCGGCCAAGCGAGCGGGCATCTCGTCCAAGTTGTGCATTGCCGTTCCCCCCGGAACCCTGCGGCAGCTGGTGTGGTGACTAGATCGTCGGCACTTCGACGTGGCGGCCGAACACGCCCGCCATGGCGTTCATGATCTCGCCGAGCGTGGCGTAGGTGCCGACGGTCTCGACGAGCGTCGGCATCAGGTTCACCTCGGGGTCGGCCGATTCGGTCGTGAGCTTGGCCAGCGCGGTGCGCACGGACTCTTCGTTGCGGTCCTGGCGCACGGTGGCGAGGCGCTTGATCTGGCGGGCCTCGTCCTCGTTGGTGATCTGCAGGATGTCGATGGCCGAGTCGTCGTTGCCCTCGGTGAACCGGTTCACGCCGACGATGATGCGGCGGTCGGTGTTGAAGTTGCGCTCCAGCTCGTACGCCGAGTCGGCGATCTTGCCCTGGAACCAGTTCTCCTCGATGCCCTTCACGACGCCTTCGAGGATCGAGCCGCCGCCCATCTCGTCGAGGTAGGCGAAGATCTCCTCGGCCTGGCGCTCGACCTCGTCGGTCAGCGACTCCACGAACCACGAGCCGCCCAACGGGTCGGCCACGTTGGTCACGTTCGTCTCGTAGGCGATGACCTGCTGGGTGCGCAAGGCGATCCGTGCGGCCTTCTCGGTGGGGAGGGCGATCGCCTCGTCCATCGAGTTCGTGTGCAGTGACTGGGTGCCGCCCAGCACGCCGGCCAGCGCCTCGATGGCCGTGCGCACGATGTTGACCTCGGGCTGCTGCGCGGTGAGCGACACGCCGGCGGTCTGGGTGTGGAAGCGCAGCGTCAGCGACTTCTCACTGGTGGCGCCGTAGCGCTCCTTCATCCAGCGCGCCCAGATGCGGCGGGCGGCGCGGTACTTGGCGATCTCCTCGAAGAAGTCGATGTGGGCGTTGAAGAAGAAGCTCAGCCGCGGGGCGAACACGTCGACGGCCAGGCCGGCCTGCCGGGCCAGCTCTACATAGGCGAAGCCGTTGGCGAGCGTGAACGCCAGCTCCTGCACCGCCGTCGAGCCGGCCTCGCGGATGTGGTACCCCGAGATGGAGATCGAGTTCCACCGAGGCATCTCGGCAGCCGTGAACGCGATGGTGTCGCGCACCAGCCGGAGCGACTGGCGGGGAGGGAAGACGAACTCCTTCTGCGCCTGGTACTCCTTGAGGATGTCGTTCTGCAGCGTGCCGCCCAGGCGGCTGCGGTTGATGCCCGCCTTCTCGGCCTGGGCGATGTACATGGCGAAGATCACCGCCGCCGGCGAGTTGATCGTCATCGACGTGGTGATCTGCCCGAGGTCGATGCCCCGATAGAGGTCTTCCATGTCGGCCAGGGTGTCGACGGCGACACCGCAGCGGCCCACCTCGCAGAGCGACATCTAGTCGTCGGAGTCGAGGCCCATGAGGGTCGGCATGTCGAACGCGGTCGACAGGCCGTCGCCGCCCGACTTCAGGATCTCCTTGAACCGCCAGTTCGTGTCCTCGGCCGTGCCGAACCCGGCGAACATGCGCATCGTCCAGAGCCGGGACCGGTACATCGAGGCGTGGATGCCGCGGGTGTACGGGTACTGCCCGGGGAACGGCCCCTCCTCGGGGCCGTAGACCGGTTCGACCGGGATGCCCGACATGGTCCGGTAGTCCGCATCGCGGACCTTGGCCCCGTCGAACGCCTGCTGCCACAACTCGCGCGGGGTCGTCATCAGGGGATCCTCCTGGTGTCGTCTCGCCGCCGTCGGGGGCCGAGAATAGATCTTGGGGTTAGTTTACGGGCCATGGGGACTCCGTTCGACTTGGGTGTCACCGACGCCCTGCTCACCACCACCCGCGCCGTGCGCAAACGGCTCGACCTGACCCGGCCCGTGCCGCGCGACCTGATCCTGGACTGCATCCGGGTCGCCTGCCAGGCCCCCGCGGGTGGCAACGTCCAGCGATGGCGCTGGCTCGTGGTCGACGATCCGGGCAAGAAGGCGGCTCTGGCCGAGCTGTACCGGCGGGCGTACGCCCCCTACATCGAGACCCAGAAGACGGCCGTGGCCGAGGTCGGGCGTGAGGTCAGCGGCATCCTGGCCTCGTCGGACCACCTGGCCAACATCCTCGACCAGGTCCCGGTGCACGTGGTGCCGTGCACGCTGGGCCGGCCCGACCCGTCGATGACCCAAGGCCAGTTGGCCGGCTGGTACGGCTCGATGCTGCCGGCCGTGTGGAGCTTCATGCTGGCGGCCCGGGCCCGTGGCCTGGGCACGGCATGGACGACGCTCCACCTCGGCTTCGAGGCGGAGGCCGCCGAGATCCTCGGCATCCCCTCGACCGTCAGCCAGGTCGCGCTGGTGCCCACGGCCTTCTACACCGGCGACACGTTCAAGCCGGGCGATCGCCGACCGGTGGAGGAAGTGACCTACTTCAACAGCTGGAAGTCGCGCGGCTGACGATCGCCTCCCGGCCGGCTTCGCGCACCCGCAGTGCCAGATGACGCGCTGCGATCCGTGAGCTACGTTGCCCCGGCGCGTCGGGGCGACGCAGGAGGACGACGATGGCGACGAGGCGCAGAAGCTGCTGGTGCTGGTGGCTGCCGATCCTGTTCATGGTGCCGCTGTTCTTCGTGGTGGCCGGCCTCTCGAAGGGGTCCATCGAACACGGGCTGGCTGCCCGGGCCCGCGCCGCGCTGGGCCGCGACGGCATCGACGGCGTGGGCGTGCGCGCGTCGAACTGGGGTGACCTGCACCTGAGCGGCCCGACCTCGAAGCGGTCTGCCGCGCTCGACGCCGTGGCGCAGATGGGTCACCGTCACGACGCCAACAAGATCATCTGGGCGGACGCCGCCGAGACGGCGCCGGCCGCCACCACGACCACGACCACGGCGGCGCCGGCCACCACCACCACGGCACCGGCGACCACCACGACCGCTGCGCCCGCCACGACCACCACCACGCGAGCCGCCACGACGACGACCGCGGCCGCGGCCACGACGACGATCGCCGCCACCACCACAACCACCGCACCGGCGCCGGCCGGGGTCGACGTCGCGGCGGCCATCGCCGCCAAGGGCGTGACCCTCACGGGCTTCGTCGCCAACGACGCCGAACGGGCCACGATCGTGAACGCAGCGGTCGCGGCCTTCGGCCCCGCCAACGTCGTCGACCAGCTCCAGCTCCGGGCGGCTGCGCCTGCAGGAGCGTTCGATGCCGCCGTCGGCCGCCTGGCCTCGGTCCTCACCGCCTTCGGGCCCACCGTGCAGAGCGGTCAGGCCCGGCTCGTGAACACCACCCTGACCGTGAGCGGCACCGCGTTCACCACGCAGGCCGCAGCCGAGGCCAACGACGCCGTCGGTGCCGCCGAGCGGGCCGGTGGCGTCACCGTCTCGGGCACGGTCGCCGCACCCGCCGCGCCGAGCCAGGCCACCCTGCAGGCCCGGCTCGCCGACCTGCTCGGGCGCACGGGCATCAACTTCGCGCCCGACTCGGCGGTGATCACCCCCGAGTCCGAGGCCATCCTGGTGACCGCAGCCCAGTCGATCCTGGCGGTGCCCGGCGTCCCGATCGAGATCGGCGGCCACACCGACAGCCAGGGCTCCGCCGCAGCCAACCGCACGCTCAGTGACGCCCGGGCCAATGCCGTGCTGCAGAACCTCGTCGCCAAGGGCGTACCGGCCGCACAGCTGACGGCCGTCGGGTTCGGCCCCGACCGTCCCATCGCCGACAACGGCACGCCGGAAGGCCGGGCCACCAACCGCCGTATCGAGTTCACCGTCCTGTAGGAGCAGACAACGATCATGGGCTTCTTCCTTCGCAAGACCTGGCTGTGGTGGCTCATCGCCACGGCGCTCGCCTGCTTCATCACCTGGCTCATCTGCCGCTGGCGCGACCGCAAGACCGAAGCCGCCGAGCTCCGGGCGCTCCGTCTCGAGGCCACCGACGCGCGCACCCAGGCCACCGAGCGCCAGGCCCGCATCGACTCCCTGCTGTCCCAGCGCGCCACGGACCTCGACGAGCTCGGCTCGTTGCGGTCCGCGGCCGCCGGCGGCACGGCCACCGCGCTCGGCCTGGTGGGCGCCGCCGCGGCCGCGCCGGC
>JANPGL010000111.1:0-2636 GCA_031423915.1 Actinomycetes bacterium
GACATCGGCCAGCACCGACGGCGGGCCGCCGGCGGACGCGCCACCGCCTCGTACGGCCGCCACGATGTCCAGCTCGGGCACGTCGAGCCGGCCCTTCAGCTCGACGAGCAGGCGCTCGGCCGTCTTCTTGCCGACACCGGGCACGAGGCAGAGCGAGCGCAGGTCGCCCGCGGCCACCACCTCGCGCAGCCCCGCCGGCGAATGCACCGACAGGATCGCCAGCGCCAGCGACGGACCCACGCCGTGGGCGCCCAGCAGCGCTTCGAAGAACACGCGCTCGTCGCGGGCGAGGAACCCGTAGAGCTGTTGGGCGTCCTCACGTATGTGGTGATGGACGTGGAGGAACACCGCGGCCCCGGGTTCCAGCTCGGCCAGGGTGCGCGGCGTGACCGTGATGCGATAGCCCACGCCCTGCACCTCGAGCAGCACCTCGGCGTCGCTCGACCGTTCGAGCACCGTGCCCCGCAGCGACCCGATCATGCGACCCCTCCCGGCCGGCCGCGACCCGATGCCGTGACGTTGCCGTGCACCGCGCGGGCCACGCTGGCCCTCATCGGCGCGAACGCCAGATGGCACAAGGCCAGCGCGGCGGCGTCGGCGGCGTCGGCCGGCTTGGGCGGCGCCGTGAGCTTCAGCCGGGCCTGCACCATGCGCTGGACCTGCCCCTTGTTCGCCGCCCCGTAGCCGGTGACGGTCTCCTTCACCTGGTTCGGCGTGTACTGCACCACGATGCAGCCCGAGGCGGCCGCCTCGGCCAGCGCCAGACCGCTGGCCTGACCGACGCTCATGGCGGTGCGCACGTTGTTCTGGAAGAACACGTGCTCGACCGCCACGACGTCGGGCTTGAACTCGGCCACCAGCAGCGCCAGTTCGCCGCGCAGTTCGGCCAGGCGGTTGGGCAGCGGATCTGACGGCGGCGTGGTGATCACGCCGAGCGCCACGGCCCGCACGTTGTTGGCGCCCTCGGAGTGGATGCAGGCGTAGCCGCAGCGCGACAGGCCCGGATCGATGCCGAGCACGACGAGCGGGGCGGCGGACCGGGCGAACACAGGTTCGCACCCTAGCGCCACCGCAGCCCGTCGCAGCGGATGCCGCTCAGACCACCTTGACGGCGACGCCGAGGCGGGTGAGCTTCGACGGCGCCACCACCTGGCGGATGCGCCGCACCCCGTCGACGCCGGCCTCCATGGTGACGACGACGACGGGACGGTCGCCCCAGCGCACGACCACGGCGGGGTCGCCGTTCACGACGGCGCGCACCACCTCGCAGCCATCGGGAATGCGCCGTGCGACGAACAGCACGAGTCGCGCCACACGGCCTGCTCCCACCACGGGTCGGCGGGCGGCGTGGCGCTCGGCGCCGCCGTCGCTGACCAGCACCACGTCGGGGGCGAGCACGCGCAGCAGCGCGTCGATCTCGCCGGTGGCGCACGCGTTCACGAAGGCGTCGACGACGCCGGCGAGCTCGTCGCCGCGCACCACGTCGGGTGGCCGCTCCCCTGCCAGCTTGCGCCGGGCCCGGTGGACGAGCTGACGGCTGCCGGCGGCGTTGGCCCCCACCGCGGCACCGGCCCGATCGTGCGGCTCGTCGAACACCTCGGTGAGCACGAACGCCACGCGCTCGCGCGGCGACAGCCGCTCGAGCAGGTGGAGAAAGCCGAGCGACAACGACTCGGCCCGCACGGCGCGCTCGGCGGGGTCGACCGCATCGCCCCGGTCGGCCACGACCACGGGCTCGGGCAGCCACGGCCCCACGTACGTGGCCCGATCGCGTCGGCGAGCCCGCAGTCGGTCGAGCGAGCGGCGCGCCACCGTCGTGGTGAGCCACGCCGCCGGGTTCTCGACGGCGGCCCGGTCGACCTTGGCCCACCGCAGCCAGGCGTCCTGCACGACGTCCTCGGCGTCGGCGAAGGTGCCGAGCATCCGGTAGGCCAGTCCGAGCAGACGCGCCCGCTCGGCCTCGAACACCTCGGCGCCGCTGGCCGCGCCGGCCGCGCCGGCCGCACCGACGTCCCCGGGAGCGGGCGAGCCGGCAGAGCGACGGCTCGGTCGGCGGTCGGCGGTCACGGGTGGCACGGCGATCCGCTCATCGTGCCAGGCTCCGGTGGGCGGCGCTGGCCGCCAGGAGCCCGGCCGCTTCGCCGCTGGCCACGCTGGCATCGGTGAGCCAGCCCGCGGGACCGACCCAGTCCCCCGCCACGAAGAGGCCATCGGCGGCGTCGACCGCGACCGACGGCCGACCGCGCAGCCCCACCGCCGGGTCGGGGATGCCGTGCAGCGCCACCATCCGGTGCAGGTAGCGGCTGCGCACCACGTCGTCCGGGCCGATGCCGGCGCGGCCGAGGAACCCTTCGAGCTGGGCCCGGTCGGCCGCCGGGTCGCCGGTCTCGCCGGTCGTGCGGTACCGCATCACCTCGACGATGGTCACGCCGTCGGGAGCCAGGCGAGCCGGTGGGCAGTGCGTCGACAGGTACAGCGGCTCGTCGAGGCCGAACAGCAGCGGCGGGTCGGGAGGCCGACGCGCCGCCACGTCGAGGCAGGCCACGGTGGCGTCGGGGCCGACCGACGTCCACGCCGCAGGACGAGACCCCAGCAGGCGGGCCGCGGCGTCGGGGCCGCCCGACGCCAGCACCACC
>JANPGL010000112.1:0-11634 GCA_031423915.1 Actinomycetes bacterium
CCAGCGCGATGCGCGCCGGTGAGCTCGTTGCGTTGAACACCGACGACCTCACGTTCGACGAACGCGGCCTGCTCGTCCATCTCCGCCGCTCCAAAACCGACCAAGAAGCCCTCGGCCGCTACATCGCCGTCCCCGACGCCCACACGAACGGGCGGGCCCGTGCTCGGTTGGCGGGCGCTCCTCCGCCTCGCCCGCCGCGACGCCCTGCGCCACAGAGGCCGCAGCGCGCTCGTGGTCCTGCTGATCGCCATCCCGGTGGCGGCGCTGTTCCTCGGCGCCGTGCTCATGCGCACGGGCGACCTGACCGACCACCAGAAGAACCTGCTGCGCCTCGGCTCGGTCGCCGACGCCCTCGTTCCCGACACGGCACTCGCGGCCGACGGCACGCCGGTCGGCGCGGGAGCGACCACGGCGAAGCCGCTGCCAGCTGGCTGGCGCACCGCGGTCGTCGAGGAGACGGACTACGGGCGGGTGAAGCTGGGCGGGCGCTACCACTTCGCTTCGATCCGGTCCGGCGACCTCGCCGACCCGCTGCTGCGGGGCGCCTACGACCTCCGCAGTGGCCGTGCTCCCGCCGCCGACGGAGAGGTTGCGGTGAGCACCGAGATCGCACGCGCCTACGGCGTCGGGGTCGGCGACACCGTCGTCGTTCGTCGGGGCGATGTGCACCTCACCGTCACCGGCACGTACGAGCGCGCCCGGAACTTGGGGGAGGAGACGCTCATCACGGCGAACCGGTTGCCGGGCTCGCGTTCGCGCAGCGGCGCCGTCTACGTCGGCGCGCCCGCCGGCACCGACGAGCAGACGATCCGAACGACGGTCTCGACCGCCTTCGCCAACGACGTGGTCACGCGCACCGTCGATCCGACTCGGCCGAGCGACGGGTTCCTGCCCGTGGTCATCCTCTACACGGTCGGCACGATCGCACTGTTCGTCGTCGGCATCATCGTCAGCGCGGCGTTCGCCGTGGGAGCCCGGCGACAACTGCGGATGCTCGGCCTGGCCGGATCGAACGGCGCCAGCCCGCGCCAGCTGAGGCTCGTCGTCACGGCCCAGGGCCTGGTGACCGGCGTGGTCGGCGTCGTCGTCGCCGCCATCATCTCCACGGTGGCCCTGGTGGCGACCGCACCGCACCTCGATCGGCTCCTCGGGTTCCGGGCACCCGGGCTGAAGGTCCTGCCGGTCGACATCGCGCTGGTGGCCGGCCTCGCCGTCCTGACCGCGGTGTTCGCCGCCTACCTGCCGGCCCGCACCGCGGCGCGGGTCCCCACGCTGGCCGCCCTGGGCGGTCGCCGCCCGCTGAGGCCGGTTCCGGCGAGCGTGCCGGTGTTCGGCGCCGTGCTGTTCGGTCTCGGCCTGCTGCTGCTGGCGGTCGGCATCACGTCCAGCGGGTCGAGCCTCGGCCAGTGGTTCCGCCTGTCCGGCTCGACCGTCCTGCTCCTGCTCGGCACGGTGCTGGCCACGCCGTGGTTCATGGGGCGACTCGAACCCCTGGCCGGGCGCCTGAGCGGCTCCGGCCGGCTGGCAGCGCGCGGCATGGCGCGCCACCGCTCGCGCACCGGGCCGATCTGCGCCGCCATCCTCGCCGCGGGCGGCGGGGCGATGGCGGTGGCGACGTTCAGTGCCGCCCGCTACTCGTACCAGGCGAGCACGACCGGACCGGACCGTCGAACCGTGCAGGTCTACGCCTGGGACAACGACTCGGGCCGGCAGGTGACCGTGGGCGACGACGTGGTCCAACGCATCCGCGCCATCACGGGCGACGCGGTGGCTACCCGCACCTCCAACGTCGGCGGCGGTGACGATGCCGCGGGCTGGCGGGTGGCGGGCACGCAGACCATCGGTTTCCCGATGCTCACCACCGACGTGGCGTCGCTCGTCGCCGCCGGCACGCCGGCCGACCTCGTCGACGCCTTCCGGTCGGGGCGCGCGCTGGTCCACGGCTTCGGACCGATCGAGGGCGGGCGTCTCACCCTCGAATCGGTGAAGACCGACCAGTTCGGGTTCGAGACGATCGTGGGGGAACGCACGCTCGACGCCGTCGAGGCGCCGTTCCTGCGGGCGGTGTGGCCGAACCTGGGCCAACCCCCGTGCGGTGACTGCCAGCCGTACGTGCTCCTGCCCGCCGACGCCATCGAGGCCAATGGGTGGACGACGCTGAACGAGAGCGTCAGCCTGACGACGGCACGTGACCTCAGCGACGCCCAGACGGCCGACCTTCGCTCCCTCGCCTCGACGCTGCAGGACGAGGCCGACGAGCGCGGCCAGGTCACCGGCGACAGCACCGGCGTGAGCCTCAACTTCGCCGACTCGTACGTGCCGGGCCGCGACTGGCTCTCGATCGTCCTCGGCGGGCTCGTGACGGTGGCGGCCCTGGGCGTCACCGTCGTGGGTCTTGCCCTGAGCGCCGCCGAGGGTCGCTCCGAACTGGCCACGCTCGCCGCGCTCGGGGCGCCGCCCCGCCTGCGGCGGCGGGTGCGGGCGTGGGAGGCGCTGCTCACGGCCGGCATCGCCGGTGTGCTGGCGGTGCCGCTCGGTGTCCTCCCCGCGGTCGTGGTGCTCTACGCCCAGCGCCGACACAGCGGCAGCGCCTACGACCGGATCGGCTTCCCGTGGACCATGGCGCTCGTCGTCGCGGTCGGCGTGCCGGTGCTGGCCGGACTCGTCGCCTACGCCACGGGGCGCGACCCCCGCCGCGTCACCGTGCGCGACGAGTAGCCGCGCCCGCACGGACTGGTCGCATCGAATGCGAGGGAGTCGGGGGCTCGGCGGGTGGGCGCCCGGGTCCGTATGCTCGGGCAGATGCGGATCCTGGTGGTGCAGCACGATCTCGAGGCGCCGCTCGGCGCGCTCGGGCCCCCGTTGCGGGCCCGGGGCGAGATCACCTCGCTCCTCGGCCGTGACACAACGCTCCCCGCGGCGATCGAGGGCTACGACCTGCTGGTGATCCTCGGCGCGGTCGACTCGGTGCTCGACCAGCCCGACGACGGCTGGTACGTCGCCGAGCAGGCGCTGGTGCGCGACGCCCACGCTGCGGGCGTGCCGATCCTCGGCGTGTGCTTCGGCGCCCAGGTGCTGTCCCACACGCTCGGGGGCTCGGTGTACGTCCTGCCCACACCCGAAGTGGGGTGGACCACGGTGCGCACCGAGCGACCCGACCTCGTCCCCGAAGGCCCCTGGCTCAACTTCCACACCGACGGCGTCACGGCGCCACCCGGCGCCACGGTGCTGGCCACCAGCGAGGCGTGCGTGCAGGCCTTCGCCTTCGGTCCGCACCTGGCCGTGCAGTTCCACCCCGAGGTGCACGGCGACCAGGTGGCCTACTGGACCGACTAGCTGCGCGCGTCGCTCGATGCCGCGGGCGTCGACAGCGACACGCTCGTCAACCAGTCGTACGCCATCGAGGCGGAGAACACGGCGCGCTGCGTCGCCCTCGTGGAGGCGTTCCTCGACGGGAAGCACACGGCGTGAGCGACGACGCGCTGTGGGCACTGCTCGGCGGGCACCGGGCCATCGCCACCGATCGTTCCCGCGGCCCGTGGGACCCGAACGCGCTGCATGGCGGCCCGGTGGCCGCGCTGCTGGCCCGCGCCGTCGACGAGCACCCGGCCGACGGGATCGACTGGCTCGTGGCCCGTCTCACCGTCGAGCTCGAACGGCCCGTGCCCGTGGCGCCCCTGGAGTGGCGCGTGTCGACCACGCGCCCCGGCCGCAAGGTCTCACTCGTCGATGTGGAGCTGCGCCACGTCGAGCGCGATGTGGTGGTGGCTCGCGCCCGGGCGCTGCGCATCCGCCGTGCACCCGTGGCACTCCCCCACGACGACCCGACGCTCGGACCCCACCTGGAGCTGCCGGGCCCGCCCCCGGGACCCGACGAGTCGGAGCCCGGCGTGTCGTCCATGACGACGTACGAGGGCTTCCACAACGCCGGTAGCGAGCACCGCTTCGCGGAGGGCCAGTGGACCCAGCCCGGCGCGGTGATCGACTGGATCCGGCTGCGCCAACCCGTCGTGGCCGGCGAGGAGCCCACGCCCCTACAACGCACGGCGGTGGCGGCCGACTTCGCCAACGGCATCTCCCACGCGCTCAGCTTCGAGACGCACGGGTTCATCAACCCCGACCTGACGATCCACCTGTTCCGCCCGATGGAGGGCGAGTGGCTCGGCCTGGCATCGCGCAGCCTGTACAGCGACGACGGCGTGGGCCTCAGCGACACGGCGCTGTACGACGTGCGGGGCCGCATCGGCCGCTCGAACCAGAGCCTGCTGCTCGACCAGCGCTGAGGTCGCGGTGGAAACCGGACGACGACCACCATCACTCGCCTGGGACACTGGCGCGATGAGACCGGTGCACCGCGACGACGGCGAGCTGTGCGGCTACGTCACCTCGTATGAGGGGCACTGGCGCGCCGTGTCCGTGTTCGGCGGCGTGCTCGACGATGCCGACTCGGACGAGGCCGCCGAGCGCATCGTCGTCGAGATCGGCCTGGCCGCGTTGGCGGAGCGGTGGCTGCTCGTCACCGACGGCGACCCCGACGGCGAGATCGTCTGCATCGTGGAGGCGTCGCCCGACGGGGTGACCCTGGCGATCGGCTACTACTCGTTCGACGGCGCGCCGATGCGGCATGTCTCGCGCGCCGAGCTGGCGAGCGGGCAGGTCACGGTTCGCCGGCTCGGCTGAGCGCTGAACGCACTGTGGCGCCTGTGCGCCGTGCGACGGCCACCCACCACGAGAGGCGGCATCACGTTCCACACCTCACGCGCCGACTCGCGACGGTTCCTGTCCGACATCCTCGCGCTCATGGCCGCCACCGGTTTCGACCCGATGCGCGTGCCGACCACGATGGTCGGTTGGGAGGACGCGTCGACCGTATGGATGGAGCAGGCCACCAAGCTGGTCGTCCTGCGGCAATCGTGACCGCGCCTTCACCGCATGCCGTGTTCACGTTCGGTCGAATCTGCGCAGCGGCATCATCCTGATGCACCGGGATCCCTCACCGTTCACCTGAGCCAGATTCGACAACACGTGGGCGCCACACGCCAGCATCCTCGGCGCCGCCCACCGCACGCGTGCCACCGCCGGTCGGCGCACTAGGTTCGCCGACATGGGGATCGAACTGTCGTGCGCCTTTGCCACGTCCATGGCCACACCCGACCACGTCGCCGAAGCCGAGCGGCTCGGCTACACACGGGCGTGGCTGTACGACTCGCCGGCCCTGTACCCCGACGTGTGGGCGATGCTGGCCGAGTGCGCCCGCCGCACGTCGACCATCCACCTGGGGCCCGGCGTGCTCGTGCCGAGCCTGCGGCACCCGATGACCAACGCTGCGGCCATCGCCATGCTGTGCGAGCTCGCGCCCGGCCGAGTCGAGGTGGCCATCGGCTCGGGCTTCACAGGTCGGCTGACGCTCGGGCAGAAGCCGCTGAAGTGGTCATGGGTGCGCGAGTACGTGCTGGCCGTGCAGGGGCTACTGGCCGGCGAGACCGTCACGTGGGAGGGCGGGCGCATCCGCATGATGCACCCCGAGGGGTTCGGCGCGGCCCGACCGATCCGGGTGCCGATGCTGCTCGGCACCGGCGGCCCGAAGGGTGAGGCGGTGGCGCATGAGCTGGGCGACGGCGTGTTCGCCACCAGCCCGGTGACGGGCTTCGACCGATGCGCCATCCTCCAGTTCGGCACGGTGCTCGACGACGGCGAGGACCCGGGCTCGGCCCGCTCGATCGCTGCCGCCGGCCACGCCGGCGTGCTCGTGGCGCACGGCATGCACGCGCGCGGCATGGACGTGGCCGCCGTCATCGCCGGCGGCCAGGCGTGGCTGGACGCGCTGGAGGCGTTCCCCGAAGACGAGCGCCACCTGGCCGTCCACGAGGGCCACCTCATCGACGCCAACGAGCGCGACCGCGCCACGATCCTCGACGGCGCGCTGCTGGCCCGCTTCGGCTACGCCCGCGACGCCGCGTCGTGGCGTCAGCGCATCGCCGAGCTCGAGGCGGGCGGCGCCACCGAGGTGGCATACCAGCCGGCCGGGCCCGACATCCCCGGCGAGCTGGCCCGGTTCGCCGCCATGATGAAGACGTGAGCCTGCCCGAGCACCCGGACGGCCGGCGCGTCAGCTGTCGTACACGTACTGATCTCCTCGCAGTAACGGCGGAGGCACGAGCGTGAAACACCTGCTGCTTACCGTCCACGCCGGTGCACCCAGACCAGGCCACCGGCCGCTCGCTACGCCACCGATCTCGACATGGTCCTGCGCCGGCGCGGCATCAGGCCAACGACCGCGGCTACGAGTGCCTGCTGCTCAGCGACTGCACCGGTGCCACCGACGTGAGCAACTACGAGGCCGCACCGAAGACGATCACCATGCAGGGCGGCGTGCTCGCATGACGGCCGACCACGTCGACGACCGCGGCGGCTGGTCCGTCGCCGATCACCGCCGCGCCGCGCTCGCCGGTGTCTCCGCGCGGCAGCGCGTCGAGGACGCGCTGGCCCGGCTCGCCGCGCTCGACGACCCGGCAGTGCTCATCGGCGGCCCGCTCGTCGAGTACGCGCTGGCCGACGCCGACCGACTCGACGCGCTCGACCCGGTCGACCTGCCGCTGCACGGCGTGCCGTTCGTCGTGAAGGACAACATCGACGTGGCCGGCGTGCCGACCACGGCGGCGTGTCCGGGCTTCGGCCACGTCGCTGCCGAGGATGCGCCCGTCGTGGCCCGGCTGCGCGCCGCCGGGGCCGTCGTGGTCGGCAAGACCAACCTCGACCAGTTCGCCACCGGGCTGGTGGGCACGCGCTCTCCGCACGGGACCCCGCGCAACCCCTACGACGCCACGGTGGTGCCGGGCGGGTCCAGCTCGGGCTCGGCCGTGGCCGTCGCCCGCGGCATCGTGCCGTTCTCGCTCGGCACCGACACCGCCGGCTCGGGCCGCGTGCCGGCCGCCATGTGCGGCATCGTGGGCTTCAAGGCCACGCTCGGCCGCGTCAGCACGGCCGGCGTGGTGCCGGCCGTGCGCCGCATCGACTGCACCACCGTGTTCGCCGCCACGGTGGTCGACGCCGCGCTCGTGATGGGCGTGGCCGGCGGCTACGACGCCGGAGATCCGTGGTCACGCCCGGCGCCGGCGCGCGCCGCTCGCGCCGTCGAGGTGATCGGCGTGCCCGCCGCCTTCCCCGACGGCTGGCTCGACGAGGCCACCGAGACGGCGTTCGCCGCGGCGGTCGAACGGCTGCGCTCGCTCGGGCACGAGACCGTCACCGTCGATCTCGGCCCGTTCCTCGAGGCCGGCGCGTTCCTCTACGGCGGCCCGCTGGTGGCCGAACGGTACGTCGCCGTGGGCGAGGCGATCGCCGGCTACCCCGACGACGCCGACCCGACGGTGGCCGCCATCATCAGCGGCGGCGCCAGGTGGTCGGCGGCCGAGGCCTACGCCACCGAGTACCGCCTGGTCGAGCTGCGTCGGGCCGTCGCCCCCGTCTTCGATGTCATCGACGTGCTGGCGCTGCCCACCACGCCGGGCATCGCCCGCCTGGCCGACGTGGCCGCCGACCCGAAAGGCGCCAACGAGCGCCTGGGCCGGTTCACGACGTTCGTCAACCTGCTCGACCTGGCGTGCGTGGCCGTTCCGATGGGGATGCGGCCCGACGGTGTCCCGGCCGGCTTGCAGCTGATCGGGCCTGCCTGGTCGGACGACGCCCTCGCCGCCGCCGCCGCCGAGTTCGTAGGCGAGCCCGCCCCGCCGCCCACGTTGCCGGCGCCCGCCGAGGTGCCGTTCGTCGTTGTCGGTGCCCACCTGACCGGTCAGCCGTTGAACGGACAGCTGACCGAGCGCGGCGCCCGTCTGCTGCGAGCCACGACCACGGCGCCCTCGTACCGGCTGTACGCCATGACCGACGCCGTGCCGCCCAAGCCGGCGATGGTGCGCGACGAGCAGCACGGGGCGACCGTCGCCGTCGAGGTGTGGGCGATGCCCGTCGACCAGCTCGGCTCGTTCCTCACCCTGGTGCCGCCGCCGTTGTGCCTCGGCACGCTCGAGCTGGCCGACGGTTCCTGGTGCAAGGGGTTCCTGTCGGAACCGCGCGCAACCGTCGGGGCGACGGACATCACCCACCACGGCGGCTGGCTGGCCTACCGCGCGACGCTGGCGGCGGCCGCGAACCCCTAGGGTGCTCACGGCGTATCACGGTCGGGGGCGACCGACTCGTTCCATGCGACGGAGGAGTCCAAAACGTGGCCGATGTCGAGACCATCCTGCGCCTGGCCGTGAGCCAGGTGGGCAAGCCCTACATCTTCGGGTCGCAGCCGCAGAGCACCGACCCGAGCCCGCCGGCGTTCGACTGCTCGTCGTTCGTGCGCTGGTGCTGCGCCCGCGCCGGCGTGGCGCCGAGCCTGCCGCCGCTGACCTACTTCCAGCAGATCCACTGCATCACCTACGGCACGATCATCCCGGTCGACCAGGCCATCGGCACGCGCGGAGCGCTGCTGTTCAACCATCGGGACAAGGCCGGGCAGCCGCACACGCCGAGCGAGCCGGTCGACCCGGGCTTCTACAGCGTGGCCCACATGGCGTTCAGCCTGGGTGACGGCCGCACGGTCGAGGCGGCCAACCAGGTGCTCGACGTGTGCGTGCGCTCGGCCTACAACCGCGGCTGGACCGCGGCCGGCACCATCCCGGGGATCGGCTCGCCATCGGGCCCCATCGCGCCGGGCGGCGACTTCCCCGATCCGCGCACCGACATGCCCTACCTCCAGAACGGTGCCGACGGTCCCGCGGTCGTGCAGATGCAGCAGATGCTCATCGCACTCGGGGTGTCGGGCGAGCTCGCCGCCGCCGGCGCCACCGGTCGTTTCCGCGACAAGACCGAGCGCGCCGTTCGCGCGTTCCAGCAGCTCGTGCGCAACCAGTCGGCCGACACCCGCATGGTCGTCGACGGCGAGTGCGGCCCCGTGACCTGGGCGTGGTTGTTCCGCCTGGCGGGATGAACGGGTCGGAGCGAGTTCCCTCGCCTCCGCCCTGCTCATCGGCGGCCTCGCCTGTGGCGGCGCCGTCGGGGCCCTCACGCTGGGCAACGCCGCCAACGCCGCGACCAGCAACTCGACGACGACACCCGCCGCGTCGTCCACCCCCTCCACGGGCGGTTCGACGGCCCCGGCCGCCGATGCCGCCAAGCCGTCGGGCTCCCACGCCGTCAACGGCGTGACCGAGACCCCCCTCACCGGTGACGACCTGGCCAAGGCCACGGCCGCGGCCGCCACGGCCGAGCCCGGCAGCACCGTGGTGCGCGCCGAGACCGACGCCGACGGCGACAGCTACGAGGTCCACATCACCAAGGCCGACGGCACGAAGGCCACGGTCAAGTTGAACGCCGACTTCACGGTGAAGACGGTGGAGGCCGACGGCGGGAAGTGAGCCCGAGCCCGCTCCGGAACCGTGTCGCGGTGGTCAGATGGCGTCGTCCGAAACGACGACGCCGTCGGCCACCGCGATGCGGCGCGTCAGTCGCACGGTCTCCAGAAGGCGACGGTCGTGCGTGACGAGCAGCACGGTGCCGCCGAACCCGTCGAGCCCGGCCTCGAGCTGCTCGATGGCGGCCAGGTCGAGGTGGTTCGTCGGCTCGTCGAGCACGAGCAGGTTGACGCCCCGGGCCTGCAGCAGCGCCAGCGCAGCGCGCGTCCGCTCGCCGGGTGACACGCTGCGCGCCGGCCGGCCCACGTGGGCGGCGTTGAGCGAGAACTTGGCCAGGAGCGTGCGGGCCTCGGCGATCGTGAACCCGGTGGCGGCCATGAACGCCTCGAGCAGCGTGGCGTCGCCCTCGAACGTGGCCCGCGCCTGATCGATCTCGCCGACCACCACGCCCGGCCCCTGCCACGAGGCGCCCGAGGTGAGCGGGATGCGTCCGAGCAGTGCGCCGAGCAACGTCGTCTTGCCCGATCCGTTGTGCCCGACGATGGCGACGCGCTCGGCCCAGCCGACCTCCAACGTCACCGGCCCGAGCCGGAACTCGCCGCGCTCGATCACCGCGTCGGTGAGCGACGCCACCCGTGAGCCGCTGCGCGGCGCCGCGGCGATGGTGAAGCGCAGCTGCCACCCCTCCCACGGCTTGTCGACCACCTCGAGCCGTTCGATGGCACGCTCGCTGCGGCTGGCCCGCGCCGCCAGCTGTTCGGTGGTCTCGGCCTTGGCCTTGCGTTGCATCTTGTCGTTGTCGGGCTGCTTGCGCTTGGCCTGCGCCACACCCTTGGTCATCCACTCGCGCTCGCGCTGGGCGCGCGAGCTGAGCGAGTCGCGCTTGGTCGTGTAGTCGGCGTACGCCTCCTCGGCGTGCTGGCGGGCCAGGGTGCGCTCGTGCTGGTAGGCGGCCCAACCGCCGCCGAACCGACTGGCCGTGCGCCTGTGCTCGTCGATCTCGACGACCTCGGTGACGGTCGCCTCGAGGAAGGCCCGATCGTGGCTCACCAGCACCAGCGCGCTGGTCTGGCCGACCACGAACCGTTCGAGCCGGTCGAGCGACGCCAGGTCGAGGTCGTTCGTCGGTTCGTCGAGCAGCAGCACGTTCGGCTGTGCCACGAGCACGAGGAGCAGCTGCAACCGTCGGCGCTCGCCGCCGGACAGCGTCCCGATCTCGGCCCACTGCGCGTCGGCATCGAACCAGAACCGCTCCATCAGGCGCAGGTGGTCCGGCGTGACCACCCCCTCGGGGCCGGCGACGGCGTCACGCACGCGCTGGGTCACGTCGAGCGTGGCGCCCGTCTGGTCGTAGTAGCCGACACGCACGGTCGTGCCGCGCTCGACGCGTCCGGTCGCCGGCACCTGGCGCCCCGCGATCAGCTCCAACAAGGTCGTCTTGCCCGCGCCGTTCGGTCCGACGACACCGATGCGATCGCCGGGCTCGATCAGATGGTCGACACCGACCAGCACGGGCGCGCTCGCACCGGGCCATGCGAACGACGCGCCGTGCAGCTCGACCGCTTTCGAACCGAGGCGTGCCGTGCCCATGGCAAGGCCCAGATCGCCCTGGCGTACCGGCGCGGCCGGTCTTCCTGCGATGAGGCGTTCGGCGGCGTCGATGCGCGCCTTCGGCTTCGCCGTGCGCGCCGGCGCGCCCCGGCGCAGCCAGGCCAGCTCGACACGCGCCAGGTTGCGCCGCTTCGACTCCGAGACCGCAGCGCGCTCGACCCGCTCGGCGCGCCCGGCGAGGTAGGCGGCGTAGCCCGAACCCGCGTGCTCACCGCGCGGCGCATGCACGTACCCGCGGCCACCCTCGAGCTCGAGCACACGGGTCGTGACGCGATCGAGCACATGGCGGTCGTGCGTGACCAGCACGAGACCGCCGGCGAACGCGGCCAGCCATCCTTCGAGAAAGGCGATCGCGTCGAGGTCGAGGTGGTTCGTGGGCTCGTCGAGCACCAGCAGGTCGTGCTCGCGCGCCAGCAGTGCGGCGAGCGCGACGCGCTTGCGCTGGCCGCCCGACAGCGTCGCCACCGCGGCGTCGGTCAGCTCGCCCATGCCCAACCGATCGAGGACGGCTGCCGCCTCCCAGCCCGCGCCGACCGCGTCGCCCACGGTCGCGCCGCCGGGCGACGGCGCCTGCGGGAGGAAGCCGATGCGGACACCCCGCCCGAAACGCACGGTGCCGGTCTCG
>JANPGL010000113.1:0-5896 GCA_031423915.1 Actinomycetes bacterium
CGACCTGCAGGCCGCCGCCGCCGGGTCGGGCGTGGCGCTGGCCGACCTCGGGCTCGAGCTGGCGCTCGACGCCGACGACGCGTGGGAGGTCCTCCGCTGGATCGAGCGCTGGCGGGCCGGCTCGCTGGCACTCGGCGTGCCGAGCGACGTCGACGACGACCTCGCCGACGAGCTCGACGCACTCCGCGCCGCCCTGGCGCGGGTGGCCGACGCCGAGCGGCGGGGCGAGGACACGTCGGCCATGCGTCGCCACGTGGTCCAGGCCGAGGCCCGCATTCGGGGTCGCTCGCGCCACGCCGTCGGTACCTCGCTGACCGGTCCAGCCCGCGCCGACCTGGTCGGCCAGCTCGGGCGCACGGTCCTCGTCACCTACTTCGAGCTGCGCGGCCGCGTCGGTGCGGTCACCGTCACCGACGGCACGGCCCGGCTGCACGCCGATCTCGGCATCGACCTGGACGAGGTGGCCCGGGTAGGCGAGGCGGTGTTCTTCGCCCTGCGCCGGCTGGGTTCGCCCGGGCGCTCGGCGCTGGCCCAGCAGGCGGGACGTGACGCGCTCCAGCTGGCCATCGGCCGTCTCGAGGAGCGGCTCGTCACGCCGCTCGCCGCCGACCTGGGTGCCGCCGACCGGCCGGTGCTGATCTGCCCGACCGGCGCCCTGCTGGCCGTGCCGTGGGGTGGCTTCGAGGCGCTGCGCCACCGGGCCGTCGGCGTGGTGCCGTCGCTCGCCGCCCGGGCCGACGACGGCCGCGGCGACGGGCCCGTGGTGCTGGCCGCCGGCCCCGACCTGCCCGGCGCCGTCGACGAGATCGAGCGGCTCGCCGCCGTCTATCCCGACGCCGCCCGGTTCGACGCCGACCGGTCGCGAACCGCCGAGGTGCTGGCGGCGCTCGAAGGCGCCTCGGTGGCCCACTTCGCGTGCCACGGCACCGTTCGCGCCGACAACCCCATGTTCTCGTCGCTGCGCCTGGCCGACGGGCCGCTCACGGTCTACGACCTCGAGCGGCTACGCCGGGCGCCCGAGGTGGTCGTGCTGGCCGCCTGCGACGTCGGCGCCTCGGCCGTGCGCGCCGGCGGCGAGCTGCTCGGCCTCGTGTCGGCGCTCATGCGGGCCGGCACCGAGGCCGTGGTGGCCAGCGTCGTCCCGGTACCCGACGCGGCGTCCGTGGGCTTCATGACCGAGCTCCACACGGCGCTGCGGGGCGGCGCCCCCGTGGCCGACGCGCTGCGCCACGCCCGGATGTCGCTCGACCGCGCCGACCCCTTGGCGCTGGCGCTGTCGGCCGCCTTCACCTGTTTCGGTGGCGCCCGGCCGTCGCCCGTTCGGCCTGCGTCGGTTCAGCCCGATTCGGGCGCCTCGGCCGAGCCCTCGGCCAGCCGCCTGGCCCACCGGTAGTCGGCTTTGCCCGACGGGCTGCGCACGATCTCGTCGACGAACACCACGGCTTTGGGCAGCTTGTAGCGGGCGATCGTCCGCTCGGCCGCGGCGCGCAGCTCGGCCATGGTGACCGAGGCGCCGTCCCGCAGGCGGACGATGGCCACCACCTCCTGGCCCCAGCGCACGCTCGGGCGGGGGGCCACGACGCAGTCGTACACGTCGGGGTGTTCGCGCAGCGCCCGCTCGACCTCCTCGGCGAAGATCTTCTCGCCGCCAGACGCGATGGTCACCGAGTCGCGGCCGTGCACTTCGATGATGCCGTCGGCCAGCAGACGCGCCCGGTCGCCGGGCACGCCGTAGCGCACGCCGTCGATCGTCGGGTAGGTGCGCTCGGTCTTGGCGCGATCGTTCAGGTAGCCGAGCGCGAGCCGCCCCGACTTCGCCAGCCAGCCCAGCTCGGGGTCGCCGGGCGCCAGCACGCGGGAGAGATCGGCCGACAGAACGTGGTTGCCCGGCGTCTGGGCGAAGGTGCCGCTGGTGGCCTCGCCGCCCGTCGCCACCGCCGAGAGCTGGCCGCCCACCTCCGACGAGCCGAGGCCGTCGACGATGATCAGCGTCGGCAACCGTGCCAGCAGCTGCTCCTTCAATCGCGCCGACAGGGCGGCGCCGCCCGACAGGACCACGGTGAGCGCGCCGAGGTCGTAGTGGTGCCGGTCGAGCTCGTCGATGAGCGGACGGGCGAACGCGTCGCCGACGATGAGGAGGAACTCGGCGCGCTCGCGTTCGATCGTCGACCAGATGTCGGCGGCGTCGAGCCGTTCGGGGTGCGACGGCACGATCACCGTGCCGCCGGTGTGCCACGTGCGGAAGGCGATCCAGTGCCCGGCGCCGTGCATGAACGGCGGGGCCACCACGGCGCGCAGCGGTTGGGTGAGGCCGGCGAGGAGGTCGTCGGCCGTGGTGGCGGTGGGGGAGCCGCCGAAGCACTCGGTGAACGCGTCGCCCTGGCGCCACAGCACGCCCTTGGGCATGCCGGTGGTGCCACCCGTGTAGAGGATGTAGAGGTCGTCCGGCGACGGGACGACCGCGGGGGCCTCGGGCGACGAGGCGGCGAGCGCCTCCTCGTACCAGCGGGCGCCCGGGAGCAGGGGCAGGCCCGACTCGTCGTCGACCTGGAGCAGCACGCGCAGCGACGGGATGTCCGGGAGCACCTCGGCGACCGTGGCGGCGAAGCGGGAGGCGTACACCAGTGCGGCCGGCGCAGCGTCGAGCAGCAGGTAGCGGAGCTCGTCGGCCACGTAGCGGTAGTTCACGTTGAACGGCGCCAACCGAGACTTGAAGGCGCCCACCATGGCCTCGAGGTACTCGTTGCCGTTGTGGAGGTAGATGCCGAGGTGATGCTGGCCCGACTCCCACCCGGCCAAGCGATCGCGCTCGGTGTGGCAGCCCAGTCCCGCTGCGTGCAACACGTTGGCGAGACGGCGCGTGCGTTCGGCCACCTGGCCCCACGTGAACCGCCGGTCCCGGAAGACGAGGGCCTCGTCGTCGGGTCGCGCCGATGCGATCAGTTCGTGGACCGACCCGAGGCTCCACCCCACCGCGCAGGAACGTACGCCACCGCGGCGCCGTGCCGGCAATCGAAGAAACAGTCGCAGCGCAGGTCCGATCCCGTAGCATCGACCCGTGCTCGATCCCGACGAGGTCAAGGTGCTCGTCGCCAAGGCGGCCGGCGGGAACCAGGCCGCGTGGGACGCGCTGGTCGACAACTTCGCCGGGTTGGTGTGGTCGGTCATCCGATTCCACGGCGTCTACGGGGCCGAGGCGAACGACGTCTTCCAGACGGTGTGGCTCCGGTTCGTCGAGCACATCGCCCGCGTCGAGAACCCGAAGGCGTGGCTCGCCACCACCGCCAAGCACGAGTGCTACCGGGTCGGCCGCAAGGCGGCCCGCACCCAGCCCATGGCCGACGTGCCCGAGATGGAGTCGTGCGACGACGCCGACTCGGTGGTCGACGCCATCGTCGACGCCCAGCGCCGCGGCGCGGTCGTCGAGGCGTTCGGTCGGCTGCCCGAGGGCTGCCAGCAACTGCTGCGCCTGCTGGCCACAGACCTGAGCTACGACGAGATCTCCGAGCAGATCGGCCGCCCCAAAGGCGCCATCGGCCCGACCCGGGCCCGGTGCCTGGAACGACTTCGCCGGCTCATGACAGACGCTTGACGTATTCGTAACGGAACTGGCTGCTCCGAATCCGTGAACAAGGAGAACCCACCCATGGAACACGGCGGCAGCGACCCCCTGCACGCCGCACTGCAGGCCCTTGGCGAGGCACTGCAGGCGGCAGACGGACCCCCACCCGATCTGGTGCGCCAGGCGAAGCTCAGCTTCACCTGGCGGACCATCGATGCCGAACTGGCGGCCCTGAGCTTCGACTCGGCCGTCAGCGGCGACCTCGTCGGCGTCCGCGGCGGCGACGGCCCCCGCACCCTGACGTTCGAGACGCCCACGGTGGTGCTCGACCTCGAGATCACGGCGGCCGGCAGCGCCTTCGGCCTGACCGGCTCGCTGATGCCGACCGACGTGACGTTGGCGTCCCAGCGGCCGGAGGGCGACGAGGCCCCGGTGCCGGTCGACGACCTCGGTCGCTTCACGCTCGCCGGCCAGGCCGCCGGACCTCTGCGCTTCGTCATCCACACCTCGGGTGGCACCCGCGTGGTGACCGACTGGTTCTCGGTCTGAGCGGTCGCCGAGCAGTTCAGGCGAACAACGTGATGACGGCCACCGGCCGGGGCGCGATGCCCGGCTGGGCCACCTGCGCCACCCACGGCTGACCGCTCTCGATCGGGGCGCCCGCCACCGTCGACGGCGCGGCTGTCGGTCGTGGCGACGCCGTCGTGGTCGCGCCGGGCGCCGCCGGTGCGCGCGAGGCCACCGTGCCCTGCGCCGGGTTGCCGATCACCTCGGCGCCGCTGGCGCAGGTGTAGCGAACGGCTCCGGCGTCCCCGCCGGCCGGCGGGAGCGTGGCGCCCGGCGGCACCAGGGTGCTCGTCGTGGTCGTGGCCGCCACGGTCGTCGTGGTGGCCGGGCCCGCCGTGGTCGCCGTCGTGGTGGTCGGGCGGACGGTCGTGGTCGTGGCCGATGCGGTCGTGGTGCTGGTCGTGGTGGCCACGGTGGTCGACGTCGTGCCCCCGCCCGCCGCCCTCGTCGTCGAGGTGGTGGCGGCGTTGGTCCGGGCACCGGTCAGGCTCGGCACCCTGCTCTTGCCCGGGGCGGCCGCCGGGGCGCCCGCCGCCAGGCAGCGGTCGCCGCCCTCGAGCACGAGACCGAAGAAGGGCAGGCCGTCGGCCACCGGCGGCCCGGCGGGGGCGGCGGCCCGGACGAGCACCACCGCAGCGTCGGGATCGGGGACGCACGCCACGAGCTGGGTGTCGTACGGGGCCACGACGCACGGGTCGAGCGAGGCGGCCGGCAGCTCACCGAGCGCCGGCAGTTCGCAGCGAACCACGCCGACGCGCCCCGGCATGCGGGCCGAGGTACCGCAGATGCCTGGGCGCGCTTCGGGCGAGACCGGGGTGGACACCAGCGCGGAGGCGCTGAACGGTCGTACGAGCCGCACGTTGGTGGCCGGCTGGTCCGACGGCGTCTCGCCCCCCACGGGGCGGGTGAGCCCGGGCAGGTTCGGCAGCGGGAGGTCGGCCGACGAGAACCACCCGTTGGCCACGTCGTTGGCCAGCGCCTCGTAGCGGCCACCGACCGTGCGGAGGTAGTCCTCGTTCGGGTTGTAGGCCCAGATGGCCCGGATCACGCCGTCGCGGGTGTTCAGCGTGTCGGCGCCCGCCGACGCGCACAGGTAGCGCCCTGCGGACAGCGCCTCGTCGTAGATGTTGTTGATGTCGACGAGGCCGTCGGCGTTCCCGTCGGCGCCCCAGCGCTTCCAGGTCGACGGGATGAACTGCAGCGGTCCGACGGCGTGGTCGACGGTCGGGTCGGTGTCGATGAGCCCGCCGTCGGTGTCGCCACCGATCGGGATGCCGAGGATCGGCGGCGTGGTGAGGCCGGTCGAGTCGAGCCGGCCCATGCCGTGGTTCGACTCCGTCTTGCCGATGGCGGCCAGCAGCTCCCACCGAAGGCCGCAGGCGGGCTGCTCGCCCCGCACGAGCGCCTCGGCGTGCTTGTAGGCGTCGTAGGCGACCGTCGTCATGCCGGTGATCGTCCCCGGGCCGAGCCGCTTCACGTAGGCCTCGAGGTCGGCCTCGGCGTCGAGCACGGCTCGTCTGGCCCCGGCGATGTTGGCGTCGAGGTTGAGGCGCTCGTCGGCCAGGCGGTCGCGCTCGGCCAGCGCGTCGGTGAGCGAGGCGTCGGCGAACTTCGAGCGGCTGCGGGCCTCCCGGGCCAGCTTGAGCGTGCGGGCGGAGCTCGATCGCATCAGCCCGAGCGACCAGGTCACGTCGTTCACGTTGGCCTGACCCACCGCGCTGACGAGCGCGAACGACTGCTGGGCGGGGTCGCCGCCGACGTAGGCGG
>JANPGL010000114.1:0-11508 GCA_031423915.1 Actinomycetes bacterium
CCCTCCGAAGACGCCGTGCGCCGCGTGGTGGCCCGGCGGCCGACAGTTGCCGAACGCCGGTCCGTCGCCGTTCAGCACAGACGCCGCCGCGGTGAGGGCCACGTCGACCGCACTGCGGGCGGCGGGGTAGGTGCCGTCGACCAGCGGCGTCGCCATCTCGAAGCACCAGCGGCCGAGACCACCGAGCACGCTGACCGGTTCGGGCCCGTCGCCCATGCCGGCGCGCAGCTCGCGGTGGTCGAACACGTCGGGGAATACCTCGCGCTGATGACGGACCTCTCGCTGGAAGTCCCGCCAGGCCCGCTCGAGGAAGCGCCCCAGGCCGGGGTCGTGCACGGCGTCGATCGGTGCGGTGCCCCACTCGTCGGGCGGCGCGACGGTGAACCGCTCGTCGGCCTCGAGCGTGGCGCGCACGCGCTCGGCGCGGATCGGGAGCTCGTGGTGTGCGACCAACAGGCCGTGCTCCACCTCGAAGCCCGGGTCGTGGCGGAGGTGGACGGGGGAGTGGACGACGCGCACCCGAGTAGTTTCGCCCATGGACGCAGGAGGCGACATGGGCACGCAACGATTGGCCGGCAAGGTGGCGGTGGTCACGGGCGGCGCCCGGGGCCTGGGTGCGTCGTTCGCCGAGGCCATGCGGGCCGACGGCGCCACCGTCGTCACGTGCGACGTGCGCGAGGGCGCCGACGAGACGATCGACGTCAGCCACGCCCACCAGGTGCGCCAGTTCGTCGACGCGGTACGGCACGCCCACGGTCGCATCGACATCGCGGTGGCCAACGCCGGCGTCGTCCGCATCACCTCGCCCGTCGACCCGTGGGACAAGGCGATCGCCGACTTCGATGCCGTCGTCGGCTCGAACCTGCGCGGCACCTACCTGCTCGGTCGGGCCGTGGCTCCGCTCATGGTGGAGCAGGGTGGCGGAGACATCGTGATCGTGGCCACCGACCACATCTTCCCGCCGCCCGGCCGACCCACGGGCGCCCCCAGCGGCCCGGTGATGGACGTCTACGACGCGTCGAAGTGGGCGTTGCGCGGCCTGCTGGAGGCGTGGTCGCGCTGGCTGGAACCCCACCACGTGCGGGTGAACGCGCTGTGCATGGACGCCACCGACACGCCGATGATCCGTGAGGTCGTGGGCGATCGCCTCACCGACGAGATGGTGGCTCGGTGGATGCGGCCCGAACACATCGCCGAGGTCCTCGTGCAGCTCCTGGCCGAGGGCGCCGACGGCCGCACCGGTGCCAGCCTCGGGTTCTGGGTTGGTCACCCCATCCAGCTGCCGCCCCGCGCGCCCTAGCCCGGAGGTTCCAGGCGGCAGGTTCAGCGCGCTCGGCGCTGCGCCCGCGACCCACCGGTGAGCGCGGCAGCCAGCGCCTCGGCATCGGCGAGGCGCCAGGTCACCTCGCCCGCCGGGGAGGTCAGCGCCAGCACGGGCCGCTTGCCGCCGGCGCGCACCTCGGCGCGCAGCCCCTTGCGGGGGATCACCAGCGTGTCCGGCGCCCGCACGCCCCGGAAGCGCACCTCCTTGGACGTCACGACCAGGATTCCCATGCCGCGGGGCCCGCCGCTCGTGCAGTTGGCGGCAGCGCGGGCCTCCACCGGCTGGTTGCCCAGCTCGGCCGTGATCGCCTTGGTGGCAGTGGCCACGGCTTGGCGGTTGATGAGGAAGGCGGCGACGACGAGCCCGACCAGGAGCACCAGGACCGCGAGGACGATGAGCGCGACGACCACGGCGGGGCACCCTAGCGGTGCTGCGTTCGCCCATCCGGACGTCGTTCCGTACGATGGCGAACGTCCAAGGGTCGAAGGAGACGTGGCATGACAGCAGACATCACCCGAGTAGGCGTGGTGGGATGCGGGCTCATGGGATCGGGCATCGCCGAGGTGTGCGCCCGCGCCGGTCTCGATGTGATGGTGCGCGAGATCGACGCCGCGGCCGCCGAGGCCGGCCACCAGCGCATCGTGGTCAGCCTCGACCGGGCCGTCCGCGCCACCAAGCTCACCGAGGACGAGCGCGATGCCGCGCTCGGTCGGCTCCACCTCACCACCGACTTCGCCGACCTGGCCGATCGTCAGCTGGTGGTCGAGGCGGTCATCGAGGACGAGTCGCTCAAGGTCGAGACCTTCAAGGCGCTCGACAAGGTGCTCAGCGACGCCGACGCCATCCTGGCCAGCAACACGAGCTCGATCCCGATCATGAAGCTCGGCATGGCCACCGGGCGCCCCGAGCAGGTCGTGGGCATCCACTTCTTCAACCCGGTCCCCGTGCTGCGCCTCGTCGAGCTGGTGACGTCGCTGCTCACCGGGCCCGAGACCACAGAGCGCGCCAACGACTTCGCCACCAACATCCTGCACAAGCGGGTCGTGCGCAGCCAGGACCGCGCCGGGTTCATCGTCAACGCGCTGCTGATCCCCTACATCCTGTCGGCCGTCCGCATGATGGAGTCGGGCTTCGCCTCGGCGGAGGACATCGACATCGGCATGGTCGAGGGCTGCAACCACCCGATGGGTCCGTTGCGCCTTGCCGATCTCATCGGCCTCGACACGTGCCAGGCCGTGGCCGACAGCCTGTACACCGAGTTCAAGGAACCGCTCTACGCCTCCCCGCCGCTGCTGTCGCGCATGGTGGAGGCGGGCCTGCTCGGTCGCAAGGCCGGGCGTGGCTTCTACGACTACGGGAAGAAGGCCTGATCATGGCGGAGCGCATCCTGGTGGCCAAGGTGGGGCTCGACGGCCACGACCGCGGGGTGAAGGTCGTGGCGCGCATCCTGCGCGACGCCGGGTTCGAGGTCATCTACACGGGCCTGTTCCAGACCGCCGACAAGGTGGCGGCCGCCGCCGTCGACGAGGACGTCGACGCCATCGGGTTGTCGATGCTGTCGGGCGCACACCTCACCCTGGCGCCCCTTGTCGTCGAGAAGGTGCGCGAGCGCGGCCTCGACATCCCCGTGGTCGTCGGCGGCATCGTGCCCGAGCCCGACGTCGCCAAGCTGCTCGAAGCCGGAGTCGCCGCCGTGCTGACCCCGGGATCCACCGCCGATCAGGTGGTGGCCACCATGCGGCGCGCCATCGACGGCCAGTCCGCCGACCGCTGACGCTCGACGGCGACGATCACCGTCGCCTGGTCAGCCGTGCTTGCTCGGGGGCTGCGCCCCCGGACCCCATCTGCGCCCGGGTCGCTGGTGCTCCCTCGGTCGCCGGCTTCGCTGCGCTCAGCCGTCGCCGGCGGCCAACAGCGTCTGGAAGGTCGATACCAGCGGGGTGGGAACGCCGTGCCGCTGCCCGCCGCGCACGACGGCGCCATACAGCGCGTCCTGCTCGGTCGGGCGGCCGGCCATGCGGTCGTAGTACATCGACGTGCCGCCCGTGAGCGGCCGGCTCGTGAGGCCACCGACGAAGGTCTCGATGTCGGCATCGCCGAGCGAGGCGCCCTCGGCCCGGGCCACCGCCCAGCACTCGCCGAGAAGGCCACGCATCAGGTCGGGGATGCCCGTCGACGTCATGACCTCCATGCGGCGACGGGTGAGCGCGGTGATGCCGTTGGCGCAGATGTTGGCGCCGAGCTTGCGCCACGTCTCGGTGACGTAAGCGGCGTCGGGGCGCACCTTCAGCCCGGTGCCCTCGGCCGCGTCTGCCAGTTCGTGCATCGACGCCACGTCGGGCGTGATCAGGAGCCCCGCGGTGTAGTGGCGGACGTGGCCCGGTTCCAGCAGTTCGGCGCCGCAGTACACGACCGACGGCACCACCTCGCCGCCGGCCGCGTACGGCGTGAGTCGCTCGAGCCCCTCGACGCCGTTCTGCACCGACACGAGCGTGGTTCCGGGCCCCGCGAGTCGTTCGAGCCAGCCGGCGGCGCCCGCCGTCTGATGGGCCTTCACGCAGACGAGCACGTGACGGGGCCGCCAGCCGTCGGGGAGTTCGGAGGGGTCGGTCGCCACGGTCGCCGGATGGCGCACCGGGTGTTCGGGCGACTCGACCACGTACTCCGTGAACGGCCGACGAGCGCAGGCGATGACGTCGTGGCCGGCCGCGGCCAGCTGGGCGGCGAGGTACGTGCCGACGGAACCGGGACCGACGAGGGCGATGGCGACCATGGAGTGGACCGTAGCCCCAACGCCCGTCGGCGTCGGCAGCGGTAGCCTCGGCCGACGATGGCCGACGCGCTCGAACGGTTGACCAACCTGCTCGCCCTGCTGCTCGAGACGCGTGAACCGCTCACGCTCGACCGCATCGCCCACGAGCTCGAGGGCCAGTACCCCCCCGAGGCCGTGGCGCGCCGCGGCGCGTTCGAGCGTGACAAGGCGGTGCTGCGCGCCGAGGGAATCCCGCTCGACACCGTGACCACGCACGACGGTGGCACCGCCTACATCGTCGACCGGCGTCGCTACGAGCTGGCCGACCTGGGGCTGACGCCCGAGGAGACCCGGGCGCTCCAGGTGGCGGTGGCCACCGTGCACCTCGGCCACGACTCGGCCGAAGACGCGCTGCTCAAGCTCGGTGGCGGCGGCGCCGCCCAGGCTGCCGGTCCCCTCACCGCGCTGCCCGACAGCCCGGCGCTGGCCGGGTTGTTCCAGGCGAACGCCGAGCGGTCGCCGGTGTCGTTCGACTACCGCGGCGCCCGGCGCACCCTCGACCCCTACGGCCTGCTGACCCGCCACGGGTTCTGGTACGTGGTCGGCCGGGACCACGCCCGCGACGAGCTGCGGACGTTCCGCGTCGATCGCATCGGGCCGGGCGAACCCGAGCTGGGCGAGCCGGGCACCTTCGAGCGACCCGACGGCTTCGACGTGGCCGCCGCCGTGATCGCCGATGGCAAGGCGGCAGGCGACGGGCCTGCCGAGGCGCTGGTGCTGGTGTCGCCCGGTCGCGCCAGCTCGCTCGTCGCCGAGCTCGGCGAGGCGGCGGTGCGGGAGCGCCGGGGCGACGGTGCCGTCGTCGTGTCTGTGCCGTGCGCCAACCCGTGGGCCTTCCGGTCGTGGCTCCTCGAGCTGGCCGACCAGGCCGAGGTCCTCGAGCCGCCGTCGGTGCGGGCCGACGTGGTGGCGTGGCTCGACGCCATCGTCCGGGCGGGGGCCCGGTGAGCGCGGCGCGGCGCGGTCCGCGCCCGGCACAGGAGCGACTTCGCCGCCTGCTGGTCATGCTGCCGTGGCTGATGGAGCGTCGGCAGGCCACCGTGGCCGAGCTCGCCGAACGCTTCGGCATCTCCGAGGCGCACGTCATCGCCGATCTGGAGCGGGCCTCGATGTGCGGCCTGCCGCCCTACGTCGACGAGATGATCGACCTCTACGTCGACGACGGTGTGGTGCACGTCGGCGTGCCCCGCCTGTTCACGCGACCGCTGCGCCTGTCGGCGCCCGAGGGCTTCTCGCTGCTCACCGCGGCGAATGCCGCCATGGAGCTGCAGGGCGCCGATCCCGACGGCCCGCTCGCCCGCGCGCTGACCAAGCTGGCCAGCGCGTTGGGCGACCCGAGTGCCGTGGCCGTGGAGGTCGACCACCCGCCGCTGCTCGACCTGGTGCGTGGCGCCCGTGAGGGCGGCGAGCGACTGGCCATCACGTACTGGTCGTCGTCGAGCGACGAGGGCAGCGAGCGCACCATCGACCCGCACCTCGTCTTCGCCGAGCGCGGCCGGTGGTACGTGACCGCCGACGACTCCCGCACGGCCGAGCGGCGCACGTTCCGGATCGACCGGATCACTTCGGCCCGGGCGACGGGGGAGCGCTTCGCACCCGAACCGGTGGAGGCGCCGATCGACGGCGACTGGTTCGCCGCCTCGCCCGACGCGCCCATCGTCACGCTGCTGCTCCCGGCATCGGCGTCCTGGGTGGTCGACCATCACCCCGTGCGGCGCGCAACGACCGAACCCGACGGTCGGTTGCGGGTGGAGCTGGCCGTGACGAGCGAGCGGTGGCTCGCCCGACTCCTGCTGAGGGTGGGCGCCGAGGCCGAGGTGGTGTCCCCGGTCGAATGGCGTGGGCTGGCGTCCGCCACGGCGGCGCAGGTGCTCGCTCGATACCGCTGAGTTGTTCCTCCTTTCCGGGTCGGGTTCCGATGCGTAGAGTGGTGGCACGGGCGGCAAGGGGAGTGGGCGCATGTATCGACGGCTGATGGCGTGGTCGATGGCGATCGCGGGCGTGGCGGCGCTGGCGTTCCTGATCCCCCTCGGTCTGAACGTGCGGCAGTACCAGCACGACATCGCCATGGTCCGCGCCCAGCAGGAGGCGCGTGAGATCAGCTCGTACGCCACCTTCACCGGGGACGTCTCGCGGCTGACGAACACCCTCCGGAACCTGGACTACGCCGCCACCTCGTCCAACGACATCGTCGTCTGGTACCAGGACGGTCGTGCGGTCAGCGCTACGGAGCGGTCGGCGAGCGTCGGCACGATGCCGGCGTCGGTGTCGAGCGCGATCTCCAACGGGTTCGGAGCGGAGCGGCCGAGTGAACAGTCGGTCGACGGCGGCCGCGAGCTGCTGTGGCCGGCGCCCGTCGCCGACGGCAATCGGGTGGTGGTCCGGGTGTTCGTGCCGAACTCGGTACTGAACGACGCCGTGCTCACCAAGTGGGCGTGGCTCGCCGCGGTGGGCACCGCCATCGTGCTGGCCGCCGGGGTGGTCGCGGGCCGGTTCGGCCGGTACATCACCCCGCCGTCGGCCAAGTCGGCGGAGCGTCAGCCGGTCGTCTGACGGCGCGACGCCCAGGAGGTCCCTTCGCCCAGCGCGGCGGGCGGGAGTTGGTCGAGGGCCTCCGCACCCGATGCGGCGAGCAGGTGGGGGAGGACCTGGGCGGTGGCCCTGGCATCCGCCAGCGCGTCGTGCGCTCGTTCGAGCGTCACGTCGTAGCGGGCGCAGAGGTCGGCGAGTCGGTGCGATACCACCCGGTCGGGGTCGAGCGAGCGCGACAGCTCGAGGGTGCACAACCGCACCGGCTCGGCGTGGGGCCGGAGGCCGGCGCGGCCGAAGCCCGCGTCGAGAAAGGCCCAGTCGAACGCCATGTTGTGCGCGACGACCACGCGCCCGCCGAGCCGGGCCAGGAGCTCGGGCGCCACGGCGGCCAGCTTCGGCGCCCGCCACACGCGCCGCACCGTGAGGCCGTGGATGTGGCGCGGTCCGACGCGCCACAGCGAGGGCCGCACGAGCGACGTCCACTCGTCGACGACCGTGCCGTCGCCCCGCACCTCGACGACCGCGACCTGCAGGATGCGGTGGCGCGCGGGCGAGAGCCCACTGGTCTCGACGTCGACCACGGCGAACCGTTGGTGCGCCAGCGCGTCGGCGAGCGGGGCGAGCACGCCACCCACCCTAGGCCGACGGTGTGACGGAGTCCGGGAGCGGTCGGCTCAGCCGGCCATGACCTTCTGGAACGTCGCCAGGTCGAAGTAGTCCCGCCACAGGCTGATCTTGCCGTCGCGCACCACGAACAACCCGGCCACGTCGAGCTCGATCCAGCGGCCGCCCATCTCGAAGCGGTCGGTGCGCTCGTTCATGACGACGTCGCCGGTGGCCGCCTGGTGGTGGGTCACCCAGTCGACGGCCGTGCACCCGCCCAGGAAGGGTTCGAGCGCTTCGCGGATGCCGGCCGGGCCGTAGACCTTGCGCATCGGCACGTTGTCGTACTCGACGTCGTCGGTGACGAGCGCGAGTGCGCCGTCGAAGTCCTTGGCACAGAGTCGCTGGATGAAGGTGGAGACGAGGGCGGCGGCATCGGGCATGGGCCGATGGTAGAGCGGCCGGACGTTCCCACCGATACGAGTCGCTGCGGCCGCGGCCAGCGCGAGGCGTCGGGCGCGTTCGCCCGGGTCAGGCCGAGACGAGTGCTCCGCGAGCACGAACGCCGATGGGCGCGGCCACCGTGAAGCCGGCGAGATGCCGGTCCTCCTCGCTCTCCGCGCCCCAGAAGCCGTACTCGTGGTTGTGTCGCGCCACCGAGCGGCAGGTGGCCATCACCGGGCAGCTCTGGCACAAGAGGGTGGCATGGGCCTCCCGGCGTGCACGGGCCTGCGGACGCTCGGCGCGCGGGGGGAAGAACAGGTTGGTCTTGCCCTTGCACACGGCGTGCTGCGTCCAGTCGTCCGTCGCCGGAAGATCGACGTGGAGCGGGGAGACGGCGGCCATTGCGGCACCTCCGGGAGGGGCGAGTGTTCGGAGCGGCGAGCGTGGAGGAGCTGCCCTCGGCCGCTCGCTGCTAATTAAGGCTAAACCGGGTCGTGGGCGCGCGCAAGGGGTCTTTAGCGCCCGGACGGACCGCCGTGACCGGGCTCAGAGCAGCTCGGCGGCCAGGCTGGCCACCTCGCCGCGTTCGCACGACGTGAGGGTCACCTGACCGAAGCACCGCTGCCCGCTGAACGCCTGGCACAGCACCGCCAGCGCGTTGTTCCGCTCGCCGAGGTAGGGCGCATCGATCTGGCTGGTGTCGCCGGTGAACACGACCTTGGTGTTCTCGCCCACCCGGGTCAGGATCGTCTTCAGGGTGGCCGGCTCGAGGTTCTGGGCCTCGTCGACGATGACGAACTGACCGTGGAGGGAGCGGCCCCGCAGGAAGGTGACGGACTCGAGCGACAGGGCGCCCCGGTCGGTGAGCTCGTCGACGAGCGCTCGCGCGTCGCGCAGCGAGCGGCGGTCGGTGAGCGCCACGACGGCGTCGTGGATGGCCGCCATCCACGGGTCGAGCTTCTCGTCGAGGCCGCCCGGAAGGAACCCCAGATCGGCCCGACCGACCGGTACCAACGGTCGGTAGATGCCCAGCCGCTCGTAGCGGCGCTGCTCGACGACCTGTTCGAGGCCGGCGGCGATCGCCATGATCGTCTTGCCGGTACCGGCACGGCCGTCGAGCGCCACCACCGTCACGTCGGGATCGAGGAGCAGTTCGAGAGCGAAGCGCTGCTCCTTCGATCGGGACCTCAAGCCCCAGGCCTCCGGCGACGCAGTGGGGAGCAGGACCAACTCGTCGCCGACCCGGCGGGTGAGCGCCGATTGCGAACCCGCGCGCAGCACCGCGAACGTGTTCTGCGCCAACGCGGCCGCGCCGTCGATGGCGTCGGCGTGCACGGCTCCCGCTGCGTAGGCGCAGTCGATCCGGTCGCGGGCGGCGTCGAGGGTCACGAACCCGAGCGGTTGCCTCGCCGCCCACGCGCCGGCGGGCTGGTGCTCGACGGCCTCCAGACCGAGATGGGCAGCCTTGATGCGCAGTGCGGCGTCGTTGGAGACGAGACGCGTCGGGCCGTGGACCTGCTGCCCGAGGGCGGCGCCGATGATGCGGTTGTCGGCCTTGGCCGGGTCGAGACCGTGCTCGTTCAGCAGGTGGGTCTGGATGCCGTTCAGCTCGATGCGCACCGTGCCCTCGTCGTCGGTGCCGGCCCGTACGGCGATGGCGCTCACCAGGGACCCGCCGGCCCGCATGCGCAGCTCCTCCAGCGCCCGGAGGGCGGCGCGGGCCGAGCGCCCGACGTCGTCGGGCCGGGTCTTCAACCCGTCGAGCTCCTCCACGACCGTCAGGGGGATGACGATGTCGACGTCACCCAGACCCCCGAGGCAGTAGGGGTCCGCCACGAGCACCGAAGTGTCGAGCACCACGCGTGTGCGCTGGCCCTGTTCGGGCATCACCGTCACCTCCCCGGCGAACGAGGCGGACGGGACGGGGTGGAACAGGTCGGTCACGGCACTCCCATGTACTGCCCGGTGGATGCACTGGCGACGAGGCACTCCAGTTGTACCGCGGCCCATCGGGCGGCGGGGGGATGCCGTTCGACCAGCACGGATCCCGTCTAGCACCCCCGTGTTTCGGCGCGGTGTCGCCCGGACGAACGATCAGTTCGTGCGGGGTGCGCCGGCCAAGGCGGCGGTGCCGTTCGCGCCGTTCGTGCCGTTGCCGCCACTGCGGCCCGATCCTCGACCGGTGCGCCTGGGGGCGCTGGGCGCCACGCGGAGCGGGAACGACAGCTGCACCCGGGCGCCACCCTCGGGCGACTTCAGCAGGTTGAACGTGCCACCGACGGCTCGCACCGTGCGCTGGACGATGTCGAGCCCCAGCCCGGTGGACCCGCCGCGGCTCTCGCCTCGCTTGATCTCGAAGCCCTCGGGAAAGCCGGTGCCGGCGTCGTCGACGGTCAACGTCACGTTGTTCGAGCCGAGCACCACGAAGACCTTGATGCTCGAGCCTTCCGGTGTGTAGGTGAACGCGTTGGTCATCACCTGGTCGATGGCGATGGCCAGGTCGTCGCGCTTGAGGGGGACCCAGGCGGCGCCCGACGGAAGGTCGACGTCCCAGGTGCGCCCGTCGTCCTCGGCGAGAACCTGCCAGAACTCGCAGCGGGTGCGGGCCACGTCGACCAGGTCACACGACACGTCGGCCGCCCGTTTGGGGGCCCGGACCTCGCGGATCACGTTCGAGACGGCGGCTTCCATGGCCTCGATGTCGGCCATGATCCGGTCGCCGATCTCGGTGCCCGACAGTCCGTCGGCATCGAGCCGGAGGGCGGCCAGCGGGGTGCGGAGCCGGTGCGACAGGTCGGCCAGGGTCTCGCGTTCGGCCGCCAGCAGACCGTCGATCCGGTCGGCCAGGTGGTTCACGGCGCCACCCACGTCGGCGATCTCGGGCGGCCCGGCCGGGGTCGTGCGGGCCTCGGACTCGCCGGCCGAGAGGCGCCGAGTGACCGCCGCCAGCTCACGGACCGGCTTCACGATGGCCGTGGCCAGGCGATCGGCCACCGCCACACCGGCCAGGATGAGCGCCAGGGCGACGGCCACGAGCCAGAGCCACTTCTTCCAGACGCCATCGTTGAGCACGGCGTCCGTTACGAACACCCGCACGATGACCCTGTTGCCGTCGGCGACCGGGGCAGGCCACAGAAGCTCCCGACCGCCGGCGACGGCAGCCTCTTCGGGTCGTAGGTCGGTGGTGGCGCTCATCATCGACGCCACGCTGCTAGGCATCTGACCGGCAGAGGAACGCGGGGCAATAGCCGAAACGGCGCGACCGTCCTTGTACCAGACGACGATGTCGTTGTCGGACGTGGCGGCGTAGTTGAGGTTGCTGAGCGTGTTGATCAATCGTGCGGCGTCGCCGACGAACGTCGCATACGAGCTGACCTCGCGCGCTTCTTGCTGGGCCCGCACCATGGCGATGTCGTGCTGGTATTGCCGCACGTTCAGCCCGAGCGGGATCAGGAACGCGAGCGCGACCATCGACGAGATGGCCAAAGCAACCAGGATCAGTCGACGACGCACGCCCCGGGCCTCCGATCGAGCTTCTTCGAGCCTACGGCGCGGACAGCTTGACGCCTACGCCGCGCACCGTGTGGATGTAGCGGGGCGAATCGGCGGTCTCGCCGAGCTTCCGGCGCAGCCAGGACAGGTGGACGTCGACGGTCTTGTCGGCGCCACCGTAGGGCTGACGCCAGACCTCGGCGAGCAGCTCTCGCTTCGACACCACCTCGCCTACCCGATGAGCCAGGTACGCGAGGAGGTCGAACTCCTTGCGGGAGAGGTCGAGCGACTTACCGTCGAG
>JANPGL010000115.1:0-9744 GCA_031423915.1 Actinomycetes bacterium
CAGGGCGACGAGGCCTACGTGGTGTTCGACGACGCCCAGCTGCGCTTCACCGGCGAGCGGGCGCAGTACAAGGACCCCGTCATGGAGAAGCGGTTGCGCTCGCCCAACTGGACGCCGGACATGGTCGACGAGCAGGTGGCCGCCGGCCGCATGCATGCTGCGGCCACCATCGAGGAGCTGGCGACGAAGCTCGGCATGGACCCGACGGTGTTGGCCGGCACCGTGGGCCGCTACAACCGGGCCTGCGCCGAGGGACGCGATGCCGAGTTCGCCAAGGCGCCCAAGTTCCTCCGGCCCGTCGTGCAGGCGCCGTTCTACGCCGCACTCGTGCGGCCCGCCACGATCTGCCTCACCTCGTGCGGACTGCGCATCGACCCCGACGCGCGCGTGCTCGGCGCCGACGGCTGGCCCGTGCCCGGGCTGTTCGCGGCAGGGGAGTGCACCGGCGGGGTGTTGGGCGATCGCTACCTGGGCAGCGGCAACTCGCTCGGCAACGGAGCAACGATGGGCCGCGTCGCAGGCACCGAGGCGGTGGCCCACGCCCGCGCTGCGTCGACGCCGGCCGGCTGAGTCGGGGCGCCAGCTCGTCCACGGGAATACAAAACAGACTTTTACAAAGTCGAGTTAGTATTACCTCGTGCAACGGCCCGTCGACCTGTTCGACCGTGAGCGGGAGTGGCAGGACCTCGCGGACTTCGCGGTGGCCGGCGGCAGCGGCACGCGGCTGGCCCTGGTGCGCGGGCGCCGCCGCCAGGGCAAGTCGTTCATGCTCCGTCGGCTCGCTGCTGCGGCCGGTGCGTTCTACTTCCAGGCGGTCGAGGAGGAACGCAGCCAGGCGCTGGATGGGCTGGGTGCCGCGCTCGGCGGCCACCTCGGGGTACCGGGCGGGCGTCTCGCCCTGGCCGACTGGGACGGCGCCGTGCGGGCGCTCGAAGGGCTGGCACGGCCGGGTCGGCCGACCCTCGTCGTTCTCGACGAGTTCCCGTACCTGCTGTCGAACGCGCCCGAGTTGCCGTCGGTGCTGCAACGCGTCATCGACCGCTCCCGCGACGGCGGATCGCCGTTGCGCCTGGTGCTTTGCGGGTCAGCGGTCTCCGCCATGGCCGGGCTGCTCACCGGCACCCAGGCACTGCGCGGCCGGGCCTCCGTCGACATCGTCGTGCGGCCGTTCGACTACCGCACCGCAGCCCGATACTGGGGGCTCGACGACCCTCGCACCGCCTTCGTCGTGCACGCCGTGCTCGGCGGCACGCCCGGCTACCGGGATCTGGTCTCGGCGCCGCCGTCGCGAGGCAGCGTCGCTCTGGCGAAATGGCTCGCCGCTGGCCCGCTCAACCCGTCGAGCGCGATGTTCCGGGAGGACGACCACCTGCTGGCCGAGGATCGGCCGCAGTCGGATCGTGCGCTGTTCCACGCGGTGATCTCGGCGATCGCGTCCGGGTGCACGAGCCAGGCCGCCATCGCCGCCGCGCTCGGACGGGAGCAGCGCTCGGTGCAACATCCGCTGCGGGCGCTGGAGGAGGCAGGGTTCGTCACGCGGCTCGATGACGCGCTGCGGGCGCGACGGCCCATCTACCGGCTCAGCGATCCGATCGTCCGCTTCCACCACGTGGTGACCCGGAAGGACATGGCCCGGTTCGAGGACCGCCGGGTCGAGGACGCGTGGGACGACGCCAGACCCCGCTTCGCCACCCATGTGCTGGGTCCCCACTTCGAGGACCTGGCGCGCGAGTTCGCCGCCCGGTTCGCGGCGGCTACGACCGTGGGGGGCCGGCTCGCAGCGGTAGGGCCTGCGGTGGTGAACGATGCGGCCGGACGGACGCAGCACGAGGTCGACGTGGTCGGCGTCGGGCGGGCTCGCTCGGGTGAGGAGCGCGTGCTCTGCCTCGGTGAGGCGAAGCACACCGCGGCGAAGCGCACCCTGGCCGACGTCGCTCGCCTCGAGCGTGTCCGGGCGCTCGTCGCCCAGAAGCGGCCCGAGGCCGCCGGGGCGCGCCTGTTGCTGTTCTCGGCGGCGGGTTTCGACCGGAACCTGCTCGAGGCGGCGGGCCGGCGGCCCGACGTCGAGCTGATCGATCTCGACCGGTTGTACGACGGGAGTTAGCCGGCCGAACGCCTCTAGCGGACGGGGCCGGTGGGCCGGACGATGACGGTGTGAACGTCGCGAACGCGCTCGTGTGTGCCGCGTTGCGGTCGCCGCTCCATCGCCTGGCGTCCTCCAAGTTCGTGCTCGTCCGCTATCAGGGGCGACGGTCGGGGCGCACGATCACCACACCGACGATGTACGAGGCGCACGATGCCGACGTCGTGATCCTGGTCGGGCGGCCCGGCCGCAAGACCTGGTGGCGCAACTTCGCCGACGAGCACCCGGTCGAGATCCTGCTACGCGGCCGATGGCTGCCGATGCGGGCCGTGGTGGTGTCCGGCGCCACCGATCCCGACGCGGCCCGACCGCTCCTCGAGGCGTACCTGCGGCGCTTTCCGTCGGCGGCGCGCGCCCTGCCGGGATCGACCGACGCCGAGCGGCTGGCCGCCGCGACCCTCGTCTGGTGCCGGCCGCGCTGAGCCGCTCCTGAGGGTGGGCGGCGGCCCGGGCGGGCCCGTTGCCGGCGCGGGCCCGGTGTTTGGCATGATGCGGGCATGGGGACCGAGGTAGGGGACTACGACCCGTTCGCGCGGCCGACGCTGGAGGACCCGGCGACGGCGCACGCGTGGTTGCGCGAGCACTGCCCCGTGCACCGCTACGACCGCTTCGACCCGCCCTTCTACACGCTGTCGCGCCACGAGGACGTGCTCGAAGGACTGCGCGACATCGAGACGTGGTCGAGCGAGTTCGGCCAGGGACCGCAGGTGTCGAAGCAGGGCGGGATGCTCGACGACCCGCCCGGGCACACGATGTTCCGCAGGATGACCCTCAGCGCCTTCACGCCCAAGGTCGTCGACCGCATGGCGCCCACCGTCGAGGCGCTGGCCCACGAGCTGATCGACGAGATGACCGCGGGCGGCGCCACGGCGGGCGACCTCCACGAGGGCATCGCCTGCCCACTGCCCGTCATCACCATCGCCCGGATGCTCGGGGTGGCCGAGGAGGACCGGGTCGACTTCAAGGCGTGGAGCGACGCATCGGTGGCCGGCATGAACGGCGACGTCGAGGCGCGCGACTGGGCCCGGCGCCACCTCAACGCCTACTTCCTGGCCGAGATGAAGCGCCGCCGCGACCTGCTGGCCGCGGGCGACGAACCGCCCGACGACCTCACCACCGGGTTGGTGAAGGCAGCGGCCGAGGCGCCCCGGCCGATCGAGGACAGCGAACTGCTCGGCGTCCTGTCGCAGCTGCTCATCGGCGGGAACGAGACGACGACATCGCTCATCACCAACGCCGTGTGGCGCCTGTGCGAGGTGCCCGAGCGCTGGGCGGCCCTGGTGGCCGACCCGTCGCTCGTCGACGTGGCCATCGAGGAGAGCCTCCGCTTCGATTCGCCCGTGCTCGGCCTGTTCCGCATGAACACCTGCCCGGTCACGTTGCACGGCGTCGAGATCCCCAAGGACTCCAAGGTCCACATGATGTACGCGTCGGCGAACCGCGACCCGGCCGTGTGGGAGGACCCCGACGAGTTCCGGCTCGACCGCGACCTGGGGGACCTGCGCCGTCGGCACCTGGCCTTCGGCACGGGCGTCCACTTCTGCCTCGGCGCACCGCTGGCCCGGCTCGAGGCCCGCGCCGCGCTCACCGCGCTGGCACAGCGCCTGCCGAAGCTGCGTCTCGACGGGCCGATGGAGCGCATCGCACCGTTCCTGCTGTTCGGCAAGCACACCCAGCCCGTGCGCTGGGACTGAGAAGGAGACGTCGATGACGACCGCCACGCCGGTGCGTTCCGAGGAGCTGTACTCGGCCGAGCACCACGCCGACCCGCACCCGCTGTGGCGCCGCATGATGCACGACCACCCGATCTTCTTCGACGAGATGTCCAAGACGTGGATCGTGACGCGCTACGCGGACGTGGCCGAGGTGTTCCGCGACCACGAGACGTACGCCAACGGGCCCTACGAGCGCTCGACGGGCGTGGTGTTCGGGCGCACCATCCTCGAGATGGGCGGCATCGAGCACGTGCAACAGCGCTCGATCGTGGCGCCCGAGTTCGTGGGCAAGCGGCTCGAGGCGTTCTCGCCGGCCATCGGCCGTACCATCGACGCGCTGATCGACCGGTTCGGCCGCGAGCAGCCGCTCGACCTGGTGGCGTCGTTCACGACGTGGCTGCCCATCAACGTGATCGTCGACATGCTGGGGTTCGACCTGACGGGGCGCGAGGACGTGTTCCACCGCTGGTACTCCGAGATGATGGACGGCCTGGCGCCCGTGAAGGAGCTGCGGGCCAAGGGCATCGCCGCCCACGGCGAGGTGTGCGCGTTCGTGGAGCCCCAGATCAGCCAGCGCAAGGGATGCCCGGGGCCCGACCTGCTCACGCGGCTGGTCGAGGCGGAGGCGGGCGGTCGCTCGCTGACCGACGACGAGGTGAAGAGCTTCGTGTCGCTCATGCTCGTGGCCGGCGGCGAGACGACCGACAAGGCCATCGCCAACCTGTGGTGGAACCTGCTGCGCGTGCCTGAGGCCTTGGCCGAGGTCACGGCCGACCCGGCGCTTCTCGACGCCGCGTTCACCGAGACGATGCGCCGCGACGGGCCCGTGCTGTACGAGGCGCGCGACGTGACGCGAGACGTCGAATGGTACGGGGTCACCGTGCCGGCGGGTGCCGTAATGCGTGCGTGCCTCGGCTCGGCCAACAGCGACGAGACGGTGTTCACCGACCCCCGCACGTTCGACCTGCACCGGACCGACCTGCACCTCGGCAAGGAGCTGCGCACCGGCGGGCCGTACCCGAACGACCTGACCGGCCACCTCGGGTTCGGCCTCGGCAAGCACTTCTGCCTCGGCTACGAGCTGGCTCGCGCCGAAGCGGTGCTCGGCTCCCGACGGCTCATCGAGACGCTTCCGAACGTGCGGCTCGTAGGTGAGTTGCCGCCGCTGCAGATGATCCGCAGCTTCCGCGCCGCCAAGACGCTCCCGGTCGCCTACGGCGCCTAGGCCGACGCGAATCGCTGGCCGAGGATGAAGCGAGCGCCCGGCCTGCTCTCGATCGGGGCGCTCGTGGTCGTCGTGCTGTGCTTCACCGTGCCGTGGCGCCCGCCGGGCACCGGGCCGACGACGTTCTGGGGTCTCCACACGGCGTTGCAGCGGATCTGGCCGCGATCGAAGAGCGGCCGGACGTCGGGGGACTACGTCCACTGGTCGTGGGTCACGTTCGGTTGGCTGTTCCAGCTCGTGGCCGTGACGGCGACCGCCGTGTTCATCGATCGCCCCCGGTGGGGGCGCCGGCTGGCCCTCCTCGGTGTCCTCGGGTGCGCGTGGCAGATCGTGGCGCTCAACGCCGCGCGGCTGGCCAACCTGAACCCGGTGCCCTACGTCGGCCCGCCCGCCGCCGCGCTGCTGCTGGCGCTCGCCGCCGAGTTCACCAAGGTCCGGGCCGCGCAGGCGGCCCGGGCGAACGGCGGACCGGCCTGAGGGCTGTTGAACACTCTGGGCCCGAGATGCCCGCATACGGCAGCGTTGCGCCGGCGGACTCGCTCGATTCGCGTCCGGCTGCCCGTCGGGACCCTACCGAGGGGTCGATCAGGGTGCTCACGACCGTCGGGGCCGGGCATGCGTGGCCATCCCGCCGGCGATCAGCAGCGCCGTGACCGCCAGGGTGGCATCGCGACGGAGCGCGATGGCCCGGTCGACGTCTGCCGGGGTGGCGGGGCGGCCGTCGCCGAGCGTGCCGCGATCCTCGGTTTCGCCGTCGTAGCGGTTCACGCCGCCGAGCTGCAGGTCGAGCGCGGCGGCGAAGGCCGCCTCGATGACGCCGCCGTTCGGCGACGGGTGGCGCTGGGCGTCGCGGCGCACCACGCGCCAGACCTGTCGGGCCCTTCGGGGTCGGACGATCGCCACGGCGAGCGCCGTCAAGCGGGCCGGCCCGTAGTTGGCGACGTCGTCGAGGCGGGCGCTGGCCCAGCCGAATCGGGCATGTCGCTCGTTCAGGTGCCCGACCATGGCGTCGAGCGTGTTCACCGCCCGGTGCGCCAGCACGCCGGGCGCGCCGGCCAGCGCGCCCCAGAAGACGCTGGCGGTCACGGCGTCGACCCCGTTCTCGGCGAGCGATTCGACGACCGCCCGGCTCACCTCGCCGGCGTCGAGCTCCTCGGTCGATCGCCCGACCAGGCTGCGAACCCGCTCGCGGGCCTCGGGCATCCGACCGGCGCGTACGAGGTCGACGGTGGCGCGGGCCTCGTCGTCGAGCATCCTGCCGGCGGCGCACCCGGCGGTGGCGACGACGGTGGCCAGCCGGGCGCCGAGCAGGCGGCGCAGCGCGATACCGACGAGCGCACCACCACCCACACCCACGACGGCGTAGACCACACCACGACGACGGCGGTCGGCGTACAAGCGCCGTTCGACCGCCGCCATGGCGGTGCCGAAGCGGGCCACCGGGTGCCACGCCACCGGTGGCTCCCCGGCGAGACGATCGACGAGCAGCCCGCCGCCGGCGGCGATCGCGTTCACGTCGCCGCTCCGATCCGCTCGAACGCCACGAGGACCCGGTCGGTGAGCGCTTCGGTCGGCACCGCCACCCGCGCCCATCCGTGGAGCCCGAACGACGCGCAGTCGCGCACGACGACGCCGTAGGGGATCAGCGCGTCGCGCAGCCCGGGGCGGTCGACGAGCACCCAGTTGGCGTCGGTCTCGGTGACAGCGAGCCCGAGGCCGCGCAGTGCGGCGGCGAACCGGGAGCGGGCGGCGACCAGCGAGGCGTGCCAGCCGACGAGGTCGGTGGCGGCCAGCAGGCGGGGGAGCGCGGCGAGGGCCAGACCGTTCACGGCCCACCGGGGTTGCCGATGCCTCGCTGCCGCTGCCGCCGCCCCGTCGGGCGCGACGAAGAAGCCCAGGCGGAGCCCGGGGCAAGCCCACAGCTTGGTCAGAGAACCGAGCCGCCAGGATGTGTCGTCACCCCGCGTCCACCGACCGGTGGCGAGCGGGTAGAAGGCCTCGTCCCACACGGCCGCCACCTCGTCATCGGCGGCCAGCCGGCCGAGTGGGCTCGACGGGTTCGACCGCCACCGTGGACCGGCGTCGGTGCGCTCCAGGTGGCGGCGGTAGAGCGAGAACTCCGGCTCGACCACGTGGGCGCTCCGTACGACGCCCGCCACGAGTGCGATGGCCTCGGCGCCTCCGTTCGTGAGGACGAGCCGGTCGGCATCGACGCCGGCGGCGGCGGCGAGCGCGTCGGTGGCCTCACCCGGGTCGGGGTACGCGCCGACGGCCATGGGATCCTCGGCCAGCACCGCCGTGAGGGTCGCGGCGACGTCGGGAGCGAAGGGATTCATGCTCGCGGAAAGGTCGACGAGGGACGCCGGGTCCGCGCCGCGCGCCCGGGCGATGCGAGCGGCGTCGCCGCCGTGGGCGCCCGGAGCAGGGATCGTCGCACCGGCGTTCATCGGCTCGATGTTGGCAGGGTCGGACGATCGGGCGCGAACCGCCGAACGGCGCTCAGCTGACGCAGAACTCGTTGCCCTCGGGGTCGGCCATCGTCACCCAGGTCTGCGGGCCCTGCCGACCGTCCCACAGCTTCGTGGCGCCGAGAGCCACGAGCCTGGCCACCTCGGCCTCGCGGCCCTCTTCGCCGATGCGCAGGTCGAGGTGCACGCGGTTCTTCACGCTCTTGGCCTCGGGGACGTGTTGTACGAGGACGCGCGGGCCGCGGCCGTCGGGGTCGGCGCAGGCGGCCGCGGTGCGCCACACGAGCCGGCCGTCGATCGTGGCGACGTCGTCGTCGGTGGCGACCCCGGCGTCGAGCAGTTGGCGGATGAACGGCTCGTGGAGCTCGACCGTGTAGCCGAGGGCCGCGGCCCAGAACGCGTTCACGGCGTGGGGCTCGGCGGCGTCGATGCAGACCTGGAAGCTGGTGCTCATGCCCCGGACGCTACGCCCCGTTCCGGACCGATCCTGTGCGCCGTCCGCGCCGGGCGGTCGCCGTCCGCTCGGGCAACGTGACGTGCTGCGCCAGATGCGGCGACGGCGCGGTGGCGTGCGGGAACGCCATGGCCGCCACGAACAGCTCCTGGAAGCGCGGCTCGGTGGCGGTCTCGACCTTGACCACGCGACGGACGGCGGCCTCCATCTCGGCCCGCTCGGTGGCCGACAGCAGCGCCCGTACCGCGCCGGCGCCCGCGGCGTTGCCGACCGAGCGCACGCCGTCGAGTGGGCCGTCGGGCACGAGGCCGAGGACCATGGTGTGGAGCGGGTCGAGGTGGGCGCCGAACGCGCCGGCCAGGCGCACGTCGGCGATCACCGGGTGGCCGGCGTGTTCGAGCAGCAGGTCGATGCCGGCCCGCAGCGCCGCTTTGGCCAGCTGGATGGCCCGCACGTCGTTCTGGGTGAGCGTCTGCCGCGCGCCGTCGCGCTCGTGGAGCACGTACGAGAACGTGCGCCCGTCGGCGACGACGCGGGGCGAGCGCTCGGCTGCGGCCCCGTCGATGGTGCCGTCCGCGTCGATGACGCCGGCCAGGAACAGCTCGGCGATCACCTCCACCACACCGGAGCCGCACACGCCGGTGGGCGTCACGTCGAAGCCCGGCTCGTCGCTCCACGCGTCGCAGCCGATCACCTTGAGCCGGGGCTCCAGGGTCGCCGGATCGATGCGCACGCGCTCCACGGCGCCCACCGTGGCCCGCTGGCCGCACGACAGCTGGGCACCCTCGAACGCCGGGCCCGTCGGGCTCGACGCCGCCCATACGCCGTGCCGGTCGCCGAGCACGATCTCCGCGTTCGTGCCGACGTCGACGAGCAGCTGCGTCGCCTCGGCCCGGTGCGGTCCTTCGGCCAGGATCGCGGCCGCGGTGTCGGCGCCGACGTGTCCGGCGATGCACGGCCCGACGTAGAGCGAGGCGAAGGGCAGCGCCACGCCGATGTCGCGCGCCCGGCCGTGAACGGCGTCGGCGGTGGCCAGCGTGAACGGCGCCATGCCGAGCGGCGTCGGGTCGAGCCCGAGGAGCAGGTGGTGCATGATCGGGTTGCCGACCGCCACCACGTCGAGCACGCGGTCGCGGGGGAGGGCGGCGTCGTCGCACAGCTGCCCGATCAGCTCGTCGAGCGCGCCGCGCACCGCAGCCGTCAGCTCGGCGTCGCCGCCCGGGTGCATCATCACGTACGAGACCCGGCTCATGAGATCCTCGCCGAAGCGGATCTGGGGGTTCATGCGCCCGGCAGTCGCCAGCACCTCGCCGGTGGCCAGGTCGCACAGGTGGGCGGCGATCGTGGTCGAGCCGACGTCGACGGCCACGCCGGCGGCCACGTCGACGAAGCCGGGCCAGACGGCGACGACGGCGCGGCCCCGTACGGCCGCCGTGGTGCGACCGCCGGCCGTCGCGGCGTGGAGCCATCGCAGGACGTCCGCATCGACCGCGTCCACCGTGAGGCCGTGCTGGGATCGCAGCGCGTCGAGCAGCACCGATGCGGCGCTGCCGGCGTCGTCGAGCGTGGCGGCCGGCAGCTCGACGTACGCCAGGGCGACGAGCGGGTCGACGACGAGGCCGGTCACGTCGACCGTCTTGCGGATCACCTGGCGGTGCACCTGGCTCTCGGCGGGGACGTCGACGACCGCGTCGGCGAGCAGGCGGGCCGCGCAACCGAGCCGGTGACCGTCGACGAGC
>JANPGL010000116.1:0-15751 GCA_031423915.1 Actinomycetes bacterium
GCCTGCAAGGTCGCCGGTTACGTGATCAGGGCGGACCCGAACGGCGTCTCCGTCGACGAGCACCCGAGCACGGGAACACCGGTCGTCCTCATCGTGGCCGTCAGAGGTCCGAACCCCTGACGGCGATCTCGCCGCTAGCCGCGGCGATGGGGCGATGGAGGGCGCCGAGGCGCACGCGATCGACCCATCGCAACGAGGTTCGTCAGTTCTTCGGGACCTTGCTCCAGGCGACGTCCTTGTCGACGCGGGGCTCGCCGGGCAGGCCGAGGACCTGCTCGCCGAGGATGTTGCGCATGATCTCCGACGTGCCGCCTTCGATCGAGTTGGCCCGGGCCCGCAGGAAGCCGTGGCGCACACCGCGTTCCAGACCGTCGGCCGACAGCTCCTCGGGTCGGCGGAACGTGAAGTCGTAGTCGACCATCCCGTCGGCACCGAGCAGGTCGATGCAGAACTCGGTGCACGTCTTGTTGAACTCGGCCATGGCCAGCTTGGCGATCGACATCTCCGGCCCGGGGTTCCCCGCCTTGGCCTTCTGCGCGGCGCGCACGTTGGTGAGCCGCTGCGCCTCGGACGAGCACCACAGCTTCATCAGGCCGTCGAGCTTGGCGGGGGAGCGCCGGTCGGCCGGCAGCTCCTTCCAGATGTCGATGGCCACGTCGATCACGCCCTTGCGGCGCGAGCCCCCACCGCCCGACCCGATGGCCGAACGCTCGTTCATCAGCGTGGTGAGCGCCACGCGCCAGCCCTCGCCGACGTCGCCGACGCGCTGCGAGTCGGGGACCCGGGCATCGGTCATGTAGACCTCGTTGAACTCGGCCTCACCGGTGATCTGGCGCAGCGGTCGCACCTCGACGCCGGTGGAGCGCATGTCGAGCGCGAAGTAGGTCATGCCCTTGTGCTTGGGCGCCTCGGGATCGGTGCGGGTGACGAGCATGCCCCAGTCGGCCAGATGGGCCATGGTGTTCCACACCTTCTGGCCGTTGACGACCCACTCGTCGCCGTCGCGCACCGCCCGGGTGCCCAGACCGGCGAAGTCGCTGCCTGCGCCCGGTTCGCTGAACAGCTGGCACCAGCGCTCCTCGTTGGTGAACATCGGGCGGAGGAAGCGCCGCTTCACCTCGTCGGAGCCGTGGGTGACGATGGTCGGCCCGGCGAGCGCCATGAAGAACCCGGCCGGGTCGGGGGCGGCGGCCCCGGCCTTGCGGCAGGCGGACTCGACGAGGTTGTTCAGCTCCGGACGGGCACCGAGCCCGCCGAAGCCCACGGGGAAGTGGACCCACGCCAGACCGGCGTCGAACCGGGCGCCGCGGAAGGTGCGGTCGTCGAGCTGCTTCGGGTCGTGCGAGCGGAGCAGCTCCTCGAGCGCAGCCTCGACACGGGTGCGGTCGGCATCGTGGATGGTGGTGCTGGCGTCGGTCATGGCCGAAGTCTCGCGAGCCGCCGCGCCGGGAACCAAGCCGCGGCGGCGGAATCAGTGGCTGGTGTGGTCGATGACGTGCAGCACCCGGGTGTGCAGGCGCCAGCCGGCGGCCGTGCGGACGTAGCGATCGTCGTAGTAGCCCCACAGCTGGGCCACCGAGTCGTCGCGACGCACGTTGCGCTCCGTCACGTACCAGCGGCCCGTGGCGTGGTCGCCGTCGAGCGTCACGATGCCGTCGGTCGTGAGCTGGAACACCGTCCGGTACGAGGCCAGCGCCTCGGTCCACCGGGCCACGATCGCGTCGCGTCCACGGTGGATGTGGCCGGCCAGGTCCCAGCGGGCATCGTCGCCGCTCCACACCTCGGCCCACGCGTGGGCGTCGCGCTGGTTCACGCCGTCGGTGTACTGGGACACCAGCCGGCGGATGGCCAGCTCGTCGGCGACCGTGTCGACATGGCGGTGCAGCACGTTCAGCCCTTGCCGTTCACGTGGCCGCCCGACCGGGCCGCGAAGGCACCGACGGCGAGCCCGAGCTCCGCGCAGGCCGCCGATCGCACCAGCGCCAGCAGCTGCTCGTGCGAGATGAGGTCTTCGTGCACCGTCATCTGGACGCCGAGGCCGTCGAGCAGGGCGGCGAGCCGCCACGCCGTGGCCTCGGGGTCGGTGCAGCGGAAGCGACCGGTGATGACACCCGCCTCGACGATCTCCTGGAGCACGTTCTTCCAACGCAGGTCGAGGTCGCGGCTGATGGCCTTCAGCGCGGGGAATCGGAGCGCCTCGCCCCAACCGTCGATCCACATCATCCAGCCCGGTTCGGCCTCCTCGGGCGTGTAGAGACGGAAGATCAGGTCGAGCTGCTCGACCGGATCGTCGGCCCGCTTCACCTCGGCTTCCAGCCGGGCCAGATCAGCCTCCGCGGCGAACTGGAACGCCTCGGCGATCAGCTGGTCCTTGGAATCGAAGTGGTAGTGGATCAGCCCGGTCGAGATGCCGAGCTTGTTGGCCACGTCGGCCACACGGGTGGCGGCGAAGCCTCGCTCGACGACGACCTGACAGGTCGTCTCGAGGATCTCGGCTCGTCGTTCCTCGACGGTCGTGCGCTTCACCGGGTTCCACCCTAGGGCATGACGAACGAAACCGGTCGGACGGCTGCCGGTCGGACAGAATGAACATTCGTCGACGTCCGAGGAGCGCCCGTGACCGCCATCACCCTGAACGGAACCGAGCTGTCGCGCCGCACGCGCGAGGCCGTGGGCCAGCAGCTGCGCGATCTCGGTTCGCCCGCCGTGTGCCTCACCACCGTGCTCGTGGGCGACGATGCACCGTCACGTCGCTACACGGCCTCCAAGCGCAAGCAGGCCGCGGAGATCGGCATGGGCTCGGGCCACGTGGAGCTCCCCGCCACCGCCAGCCAAGCCCAGGTCGAGGACGCGGTCGCCGCCCTGGCGGCCGACCCGGGGGTCCACGGCATCCTGGTCCAGATGCCCCTGCCCGACGGTTTCGACCCAGAGCGCGTGCTGGCGCTCGTGCCGGCCGACAAGGACGTCGACGGGTTGACGCCCACCAGTCTCGGCCGCCTCGTGCGCGGCCAGGACGGACTCGTGCCCTGCACCCCGCTCGGGGTGATGCGCTTCATCGAGCACTACGAGATCCCGACTCGGGGCCGGCGCGCCGTCGTGCTCGGTCGCTCGACCCTGGTGGGCCTACCCGTGGCGCTGCTGCTGGCCGCCAAGGGAGTCGATGCCACCGTCACGATCGCCCACTCCCGATCGGGTGACCTGGCCGAGCTGTGCCGAGACGCCGACATCCTCGTCAGCGCCGTCGGGCAGGCCCAACTGGTGCGCGGCGACTGGGTGAAGCCGGGGGGCGCCGTGTTCGACGTCGGCATCTCCCGCACCGAGGCCGGGATCGTGGGCGACGTCCACCAGGCCGAGGTGGCCGAGGTGGCCGGTTGGCTGACGCCGATGCCGGGGGGGACCGGGCCGATGACCGTCGCCTGTCTGCTCGAGAACACGCTGACGGCCGCCCGCCTGCAGGGCGTGCTCCCGCCGCGCTGAGCGGCGCCGACGACCCAGTACCGTCGGCGCCCATGAACCTGGACGAGATCAAAGACGAGTGCGTGCGCCTCAGTCCGTGGGCCCACGTGGCGACCGTGCGGCCGACCGGTCAGCCCGACGTGGTGCCCGTGCATCCCTGCTGGGAAGGCGACGTGCTCTGGTTCATGGCCGGCGAGTCGTCGGTCAAGACTCGCAACATCGCCGCCAACCCACAGGTGGCGCTGCACTGGCAGGTCACGGCGACGGGCGACGGCATCGAACTGTGGGGCCGCGCCGAGGTGTTCGCCGATCTCGAGACGAAGCGCCGGTTGTGGACCGGCGTGTTCGACTACGACCTGAACGCGTTCGCCCCCGGCGGCCCCGACGACTCGCCCGGAACCTGCTTCATCGCCGTCCGTCCCGAGCGGATCCTCGTCCTGAAGGCCTACGGCATGGCTGGCCGCGAGGTCTGGACCGCCGCCGGCTGACGCGGTCGGGCAGCCGGCGCGTTGGGCGCCGGCCGGGCAGGCGCGGCATGCTGCGAGGGTTCCGTGGCGCCGGTCGCCCGGACCGCTCCGGGGGGTTGTGCCATGGCTCGTCTGACCAAGCTGTCGCGTTCGGTGGAAGGGCGGCGCGTGCTCGTGACCGGCGCAGCCTCGGGCATGGGCCGGGCTACGGCGCATCTGTTCTCCGACGAGGGCGCCCGGGTGGCGGTCGCCGACCTCGGCGCCGACCGCGTCCAGGCCGTGGTCGACGAGATCCGCGGGGCCCACGGCCCGGACGCCGCCGTCGGTTTCGTGGTCGATCTGGCCGACGCCGCCCAGATCAAGCAGCTCGTGGCCGACGTCGTCGCCGCCCTCGGTGGCCTCGACGTGGTCGTCAACAACGCCGGTGTGTCCGAGCTGAACTCGTTCTTCGCCGAGGAGGCGCCGTTCGAGGATGCCTGGCGCCACACCCTCGACGTGAACCTCACGGCGCACGCCCGGCTCGTGCGCGAGGCACTGCCGTACCTGCGGCAGGCGCCGACCGGGGGGCGGATCGTGAACATCGCCTCGACCGAGGCCATCGTCACCACGGCCGGCATGGCTTCGTACGCCGCCTCGAAAGCCGGCGTCATCGGCCTCACGAAGTCGATGGCCGTGGAGCTCGGTCGCCACAACGTGACGGCCAACTGCATCTGTCCGGGGCCGATCCGAACCGGCATGACCGCCGGCATCAGCGACGCCGACAAGGAGGCGTACGCCCGCCGGCGGGTGCCGCTGCGTCGCTACGGCGACCCCGAAGAGGTCGCCCAGATGACGCTCAGCCTCTGCCTGCCGGCCGCCAGCTTCCTGAACGGCGCCGCCATCCCCGTCGACGGCGGGATGTCCATTCGCCACACGTAGCGCTCGTGACGGGGCCTGGGTTCGGCGCCGTTACCGCGTCGTTACCCGCACCGGTCAGGCTTCGGGTCGTCTGCTGCGCCGTGGGGCGGGTCAACCGCGGGCGACCACGGCGCAGCAGGCGCGTCGGCGGCGCCACTGGTCACACCGGGCGCGTCGGGGCGGGCCGGACGGGACGGCACGGGGGACGCAGACCTACGCTCGCGCGCGTGGCCCTGCCCGAGCTGACGCCCCGCACCTACGCCCGCATGACCGTCACGGCGCTCGTGATGGTCTCGGTCATCATCGTCACCGGCGCGGCCGTTCGCCTGACGGGATCGGGTCTGGGCTGCTCCGACTGGCCGACCTGCGAGCAGGGCAAGCTCATCCAGGCATCGAACCACCACCAGACCATCGAGCAGGTGAACCGCCTGTTCACGGGTGTGATGATCGTGGCGCTGGCCGTGACCGTGCTCGGCGCGCTGCGCCGCCGGCCGCGCCGACGCGACCTCACGTGGCTGTCGGTGTCCCTCGTCATCGGCGTGTTCGGGCAGGCCATCGTGGGTGGCGTCGTCGTCCTCACGCACCTGCACCCACTCGCGGTGCAGCAGCACTACGTGCTGTCGGTCGTGATCGTCACCGCCGCGATGGTGCTGGCCCGGCGCGCCCGCGAGGAAGGAGAGCGGCACCCTGCGGTGTCGCCCGAGATCCGCACCCACGTGCGGGCGATCGTCGTGGGCGCGGCACTGGCCATCGCCGCCGGAACGGTGGTCACCGGCACGAACATCCACTCGGGCGTCAGCGAGGTCGACAAGCCGGCCCGCCGGCTCGGCTTCGCCATCACGACCGTGACACGCCTCCACAGCATCGTGGTCCTGGCCATGCTGGGCGCCACCCTCGCCCTGGTCTGGCGCTTGCGCCGGCGTCCCGCCGAACGGGCCGTGCTCGAGGACGCGCTCTCGCTGTTCCTGCTCGCCGGGTTCACCCAGGCCGGCCTGGGCTACCTGCAGTACGCGCTCGACACCCCGGTGCTCCTCGTGGGCCTGCACGTCCTCGGCTCGGTCCTGGTGTGGATCGCCGCCCTGCACGTGCTGCTGGTGTGCCGTCGAGCCGACACCGTGCTCGACCTGACGCCGGTCGACGCCGCCGCACTGGTCTGACCCGCTCCGCTCCGGTCAGTCGTACAGGACCGACTCGTCGACCGGCGCGGTCTCCACGTCCGTCGACTGGGCGACCTCGCCCGATCGGGGCGCCTGGGTGCGCCGGCGACCGCGGCCCGCCGACCAGCGGGGCTTGGGCGGCCCGGTAGGCGACTTGGGCTGGGCCGACCGCTCCTTGGCCCGGCGGCGGGCCGGGCTGTCGGCCTCGAACTTCGACAGGGGGGAATCGCCGCTCTCCGGCGCCGTGTGGCCCTGCTTGGACGCCACCATCTCGAGCATCAGCCGGTGGAACTGCAGCGGGTTCTTCAGGCCCCGCAGCTCCTGGAGGCCGCTGGCCTCGTTGGCCGACTCGATGCGCACGTTGGCGAAACCGAAGTAGCGCATGAGCACCGTCTGGCGGAACGAGATGTCGGTGACCTTGGCCCACGGAATCGAGAAGCTGTTGCGGCTGAGCACCCCCGAGATGCGCATGATGCGCGAGCTCGTGATGACGTACCGGGTGAACAGCTGCTGGAAGCGCTGGACGATGAGGCGGATGACGAGGAAGTCGGCCCCGACGAAGGTCGCCAGGAACAAGGCGTTACGCCAGCCGTACGTCATCAGGAAGTACACGTCGGCCACGAAGAGCGCCAGGACGAGGCCCAGCTCCCACCAGTTGAGGAACAGGAACGACGTGATGGCCGGCGGGTCGTCGTAGTACACCTCCTCCTGGCTCGACAGGTAGGACGCGACGATGATGTCGGCGTCCTTCAGCTCCTCGAGCAGGTCGCGGAAGATCTGGAACACTTCAGGCCGTCAGGCCGTCGTCGTCACAGTGGTGGTCTTCGTGTCGTTGCCCGTCAGGCCTTTGATGAACGACGAGCTCTTGTCGACGAGGTCGACGAGCCAGTTGCCGACGTTGCCGAGGAACGTGCCCGCACGGTCGGCGCTACCGGCCGGGTCCTTCCAGATCGACACGATCACGAAGGCGATGACCAGGTAGAGCAAGACCTGCTTGAGATCGATCTTCTTCATGTGGGCTGGGCCTCCGTCGGCTCCTCGGTTCCGTCCACGGACGAACGCGAAGGGAGAGGTCTCCGCCCATGCGAATACTACCGGTGTCGTTCCCCCAAATCAACGATCACCCCGCGGAGAGCGCCTGCAGACGCCCCACCACCTCGTGGTACTCGCGCATCGTGTCGACGATCACGTCGGCCACGGGTCGAACCGACTCGATGCGCCCCACGACCTGGCCCACCAGGGCGATGGCCGCCTCCATGTCGCCGCCGAAGTACAGGTCGAGTGCCTGGCCGAACTCGGTCATGGGGACGTGGTCCTCGTGCTCGAGTCGCGTCGTGCGCTCGGTGCGCAGCGCCCGCAGGCCCGGCTTGGAGAAGCGGTTCAGGAACACGGTGTCGGTCTCGGCGGCGCCGACGATGGCGTTCTTCCAGTTGTCGTGCACGGGGCTCTCGGCCGCCGACACCATGCGGGTGCCCATCTGCACGCCCTCGGCCCCGAGGGCCAGTGCGGCGGCCATCGAGCGACCGTCGCACACCCCACCGGCCGCCACGATCGGCACCGTCACCTTCGACGCCACCAGTGGGAGCAGCACCATGCTGGCGACGTCCCGAGGGTTCTTGAACCCGCCGCCTTCGCCGCCCTCGACCACGAGACCGTCGACCCCGGCCTCCACGGCCTTCAGCGCACCGGCGAGCGTGGGGACGACGTGGAAGACCGTGAGACCGGCGTCCTTCAGCACGCTCGTGTACTTCGTCGGATCACCGGCCGACGTGGTCACGAAACGGACACCCTGATCGACGACGAACTCCACGATTTTGGGGTCGCGCACGAAGGCCTGGGCGATGTTCACGCCGAACACGCCGTCGGTGAGATCCCGCATCTTGCGGATCTCCTCCTTCACGGCGTCGAGTTCGCCCGACGACGTCTCGATGATGCCCACGCCGCCGGCGTTCGCCACCGCCGAGGCCAGCTGGGCGCGGGCGATCCAGCCCATCGGCGCCTGCACGATGGGGTAGCGGCAGCCGAGCATCTCGGTGACCCGCGTGCGCAGGACCGGTTCGTTGGAGGTCGTCATGGGCCGCACGGTACCGTCTGGCCCGGGTGCCGGTGCCAAACGGAGCCAGGCCTTCGACGAGGGGAATGCGATGCGTGCAGCCGTGCTGGAGTCCGCTCCGGGGGAACTGGTGATCACCGACGTGGCGGTCGACAAACCCGGCCCCGGCGAGGTGCTCGTGCGCACCGTGGCGGCCGGCCTGTGCCACTCGGACCTCCACTTCATGGAGAACCTGTGGCCGACCGCGCTGCCCGCCGTGCTCGGCCACGAGTCGGCCGGCGTGGTCGAGGCCGTCGGCCCCGACGTCACGTACGTGCAACCCGGCGATCACGTCATCACGTGCCTGTCGGCCTACTGCGGCGGCTGCGAGTACTGCCTCACGGGCCGGTTGTACCTGTGCAACAACCGCAGCGTGCTCGAACGGGCGAAGGGGTCGGCGCCGCGCCTGTCGCGCCGCGGTGAAACGGTCAACCAGTTCATGCGGCTGTCGTCGTTCGCCGAGATGATGCTCATCCACGAGCACGCCGTCGTTCGCATCACCAAGGACATGCCCCTCGACCGAGCCGCGCTGATCGGCTGTGGCGTGACGACCGGCGTCGGCGCCGTGTTCCGGACCGCCAAGGTGGAGGCGGGATCCACGGTCGCCGTCATCGGCGCCGGCGGCATCGGCCTCAACTGCATCCAGGGCGCCCGCATCGCCGGCGCAGGCCGCATCATCGCCGTCGACCTGAACGCCACGAAGCTCGAGATGGCCCAGCAGTTCGGCGCCACGGACGTGGTCGACGCATCGAAGGTCGACGCGGTGGCCGCGGTGAAGGAGCTGACGGGGGGCGGCGTCGAGTACGCGTTCGAGGCGATCGGCCTGAAGATCGCCGCGGAGCAGGCCTTCCGCATGCTGCGGGCCGGGGGCACCGCTACCGTCATCGGCATGATCCCCTTCGGCACCAACATCGAGATCCACGGCGCGGACCTACTGGCCGAGAAGAAGCTGCAAGGGTCCAACATGGGCTCGAACCGATTCCGCGTCGACATGCCGCGGTTCATCGACCTCTACCTGCAGGGGCGGTTGAAGCTCGACGAGCTCGTCTCGGCCCGCATCACGCTCGACCAGATCAACGAGGGGTTCGCCACCATGAAGACGGGCGCGGTGGCCCGCAGCGTCATCCTGTTCGACTGACGGGTCCCGACGCAGGCTCAGGCGCCGCCGCTGAGCTTCAACCAGTCCTCCCGGGCCTCCCGGTGGCCCTTGGCACCCGAGCCGAGCAGGCCGCCCGTGCGGGCCTTGTGGACCGTGTCCTCCAGGCGCTCGAGCAGGCCGTACACGTCGTCGGTGGCGCCGGCGCGAGACACCTGGTCGACCGCCTCCAGGATCTGGCCCAGGTGCTCCCGGAACTGCTGGTACTCCTGTTCCATCTCCCGCTGGGCCTTGTCGAGGTCGTCGCTCATGGCCGTGACGTTACGCGTCGCCGATGGCCAGGAGTGCCAAGCCCGCCCCGACGAGCCCCAGGCCGGCCCACTGGGCGGCACCGAGGTGCTCGCCGAGTACGAGGGTGGCCAGCACGGTGGCGGTGGCCGGTTCCGCCAGCGAGAGCGTGGCGCTGGCGCCGAGCGGCACGGTGCGCAGCCCGGCGGCGTACAGGAGGTAGGCAACGGTGACGGTGACGAGCCCGAGGTGCGCCACCATCGCCACGCCTCGCACGCTGACGAGGGGCGCCAGCGGACGGGTGAGCACAAGCGGCGCCAGCAACAGGGCGCCACCCCCGAACAGCACGGCCATCGACGTGGCCGGGGGCAGGCGGTCGAGCGCCTGCTTGGAGGCCAGGGCGTAGACGGCGTAGCTGGCCCCGGCCCCGAGCGCCAGGATCACCCCGACGGTGGACACGGCGCGGCCGTCGCCGCCGGACGCGGTGACGAGCACAGTGCCGCCAGCCAGCGCCAACGCCGTGGCCACCACCCAGCGGCGCCGGATCGCCTCGCCGCGCTGCCACCACCCGAGCACTCCGGCGAACACCGGTGCCGACCCGATGCCGACGACGGTCCCCACGGCCACGCCGGCTCGCCGGACGGCCGCGAAGAAGCACAGCTGGTAGACGGCGATGCCCACCGCGCCGAGGACGAGCGGGCCGCGCGGCACCGAGCGCACGGCCCGCAGCTCGCCCCGCAGGCCTGCGACGACCGCCAGGCCCACGGCTCCGAGCGCGATGCGCGTGCCGCCGACGGCCAGGCTGTCGACGCCGGCCGGCCCCTTGGCCTGCGCGGTTCCGGTGGAGCCCCACAGCGCCGCCGCCAACACCACGAGCAGCGCGCCCGACCGCGCGGGCCGGCGGGACGGGGCGGTCGTGGGCACCATGGGCGGGCGCACGGTAGCGGCCGGACCACACCACGGAAAAGATGTTGCACGGTCCTGCTCGCCGCGCGGTGACGAATGACTATGCTCCGCGCCCAACCGCTGCGACCGCGGCAGGTAGGGGACACACCGTTGGGACCACGTAGAACACGTCTGGGATGGTTGGCCGTCATCGGCATCGTCGTGGCCGGAGCGCTGCTCCCGTCGCGGGCGGATGCCGAGATCACGACGCCCGAGGGCGTGAAGGGCTTCGTCCGCAACGAGGTCAAGAACGACGCCGGTGAGGTCGTGCGGGAAGCCGTGCCCGGGGCCAAGGTCGTGGTCACGGGGCCCGGTGGGGCGCCGATCGAGGTCGTGACCGACGCGGACGGCAACTTCGAGGTCCCCCTTCCCGCCGGCCCCGGGTCGTACCTCGTCAAGCTCGATACGGCCTCGTTGCCCAACGGCATCAAGGCCACACCGGAGAACCCGACGGAACGGACCGTCGAGATCACCTCCGAGAACATCCGCACCGTGAACTTCTTCGTGGGCAAGGACCTTCGAAAGACGAAGGGCCGCCTGTCGTTGCTGCCCCAGGCCATCTTCAACGGCCTCTTCTTCGGCCTGATCATCGCGGTGTGCGCCGTGGGCCTGTCGCTCATCTACGGCACGACGGGGCTCTCCAACTTCGCCCACGGTGAGATGGTCACGTTCGGCGCCATCGTCACCTGGGTGGCCAACAAGACGTGGGGGCTCAACCTGTTCGCGGCCGGCGCCGTCGGTGTGGCCGCCGGCCTGCTGGGTGGCTACCTGTTCGAACGCGGCCTGTGGCGACCGTTGCGGCGCAAACGAACCGGCCTCACCTCCCAGATGATCGTGTCCATCGGCCTCGCCACGTTCTTCCTGCAGGTCTGGGTGTACACCTTCGGCGGCAGGGCCAAGGCGTACGCCGACTTCCAGCAGCAGACGAAGCCGATCGTCATCGGGCCCCTCGAGTTCCCGCCCCGGGTCGGGGCCTCCCTGCTGCTGTGCCTGATCATCCTGGTGGCCGTCGCCTACTTCCTCATGAAGACACGCTTCGGCAAAGCCGTTCGAGCGGTGAGCGACAACCCCGACCTGGCCGCCACCACGGGCATCAACACCGACCGCATCATCGCGATCGTGTGGGTCATCGGTGGCGGCCTCGCCTCCCTCGGCGGGATCCTGCTCGGTCTCGACCAGCAGGTGAAGTTCGACTCGGGCGCCGGCCTCCTGCTGCTCATGTTCGCCGCCATCACCCTCGGCGGCCTGGGCAGTGCCTTCGGGGCCCTCGTCGGCAGCCTGGTCATCGGGCTGGCCACCGAGGTCTGGGCCTGGCTGTTCCCGACGTTCAGTGACCTCAAGAGGGTCGGTGCCCTGGCCGCCCTCATCGTCGTGCTGCTGGTGCGCCCACAGGGCATTCTCGGCCGGAAGGAGCGCATCGGATGAACTGGGGACTGATCATCTCCAACGCGCTGTACACGTGCATCGGCGTGCAGTGCGTCGGTTACGTGATGGCGGCCATCGGCATCAACATGCACTTCGGCTACACCGGTCTGCTCAACTTCGGGCAGGCCGCGTTCGCCGCCGTGGGCGCCTATTCGATCGCTGTCTCGGTGCGCAGCCTCCACCTCCCGTGGTGGGGCGTGATGCTCGTGCTCGCCATCGCGCCCGGGGTCATGGCCTTGCTGCTCGGCATCCCGACGCTGCGGCTCCGGGCCGACTACCTGGCCATCGTCACCATCGCCGCCGCAGAGATCCTTCGCCTCGTCCTCAACAGCGCCAACCCGAAGCTCACCAAGCGCTTCGGCGGCAACGACGGGCTGCAGACGTTCACCAACTGGGTCGATCCGCTCAACCCGTTCAAAGGCAAGACCTTCCACCTCTGGAAGCAGCCGGTGCAGGGCCACGAGGCGTTCATCATCCTCATCGGGTGGATCCTCATCGCGCTCGTGTCGTTGGCCGTCTACCTGCTGATGCGCAGCCCGTGGGGCCGCGTGCTCAAGAGCATCCGGGAAGACGAGAACGCGGCGCGCAGCCTCGGCAAGAACGTGTTCTCGTACAAGCTCCAGAGCCTGATGATCGGTGGGTACATCGGCGCTCTGGGCGGCGCGCTCTACGCCATCGGCGGCCGCTACGCCGGCCCCAGCGACTACAGCACTCGCTTCACGTTCACCTGCTGGACGATCCTCATCCTGGGCGGGGTCGGCAAGGTGAAGGGCCCGATCATCGGAGGCATCATCTTCTGGGCGATCATCGGGTTCAGCGAGACCTTCCTGTCGGAGGCCACCAAGCCCAATCGCCACATCCTGCCGACCTGGCTCGTGAACAACAACAACTTCGGCCTGCTGCGGTTCATGATCGTCGGTCTCGGCCTCGCCTTCCTGGTCATCTTCCGACCACAGGGGATCTTCGGCGACAAACGGGAGCAGGCCTTCGATGTCCGGTGATCCCGCCATCGCCCGACACCCGCTCGACGGTGTCGAGCACACCCCGGGTGTGGCCAAACCCGATCCGATCCTCACCGTGTCCGGGATGCGTCGGGCCTTCGGTGGTCTCGTCGCCGTCGACGTCGACCACGTCGAGTTCCAGCGCGGTTGCATCACCGCGCTGATCGGCCCGAACGGTGCCGGCAAGACGACGTTCTTCAACCTGCTCACCGGCTTCGACCAGGCTGACAGCGGCCGGTGGAACTTCGACGGCAACGAGATCATCAAGCCGGCAGGCCACAAGCTGGCCCGCCAGGGGATGGTGCGCACCTTCCAGCTCACAAAGTCGCTGACCAAGCTCTCGGTGATCGAGAACATGAAGTTGGGCGCTACGGACCAGAAGGGCGAGAGCCTGTGGGCCGGGATGTTCAAGCCGCTGTGGGCTGCGCAGGAGAAGGGGATCGAAGCGAAGGCCGATGAGCTCCTCGAGCGTTTCAAGCTCTCGCACATGCGCGACGAGTTCGCCGGAAACCTGTCCGGCGGTCAGCGCAAGCTCCTCGAGATGGCCCGGGCGCTCATGGCCGAACCCAAGCTCATCATGCTCGACGAGCCGATGGCCGGCGTGAACCCTGCGCTCACCCAGAGCCTGCTCGGCCACGTGAAGGACCTTCGCACCGAAGGCCGCACCGTCATCTTCGTCGAGCACGACATGGACGTCGTGCACGACATCAGCGACTGGGTCGTGGTCATGGCCGAAGGCCGCATCATCGCCGAGGGAACGCCCACGACGGTTGGTCGCAACCAAGAGGTCATCGACGCCTACCTGGGCACCCACCACGACGTCGACCTCGGTGAGACGCCGGAAGCGCCGGGCGCCTATCGATCCGTGAAGGACGACCTGTGAGCACCGACGACACCGGGACCCCGGTCATCGAAGCCCGCGAGCTCGTGGCCGGCTACGTGCCCGAGGTCAACATCCTCAACGGCTGCAACCTGGTGGTGAACACCGGCGAGTTCGTGGGCATCATCGGCCCCAACGGCGCCGGTAAGTCGACCCTGCTCAAGGCCGTGCTCGGCCTGGTGACCGTTCGGTCCGGAACGGTCACGCTCAACGGCGAGGACATCACCGGCAAGCGCCCGCACGAGCTCGTGCAGCGCGGCGTCGGTTTCGTGCCGCAGACCCGCAACGTGTTCCCCAGCCTCACCGTGCTCGAGAACCTCGAGATGGGCTGCTTCCTCCAACCCTCCTCGTTCTCGAGCCGGCTCGACTACGTGCTGGAGCTCTTCCCCCGTCTCGCCGAGCGACGGGACCAGCGCACCGGAAGCCTGTCGGGCGGCGAGCGTCAGATGGTCGCCATGGGCCGTGCGCTCATGCTCGACCCGAAGGTGCTGCTCCTCGACGAGCCCTCGGCCGGCCTGTCGCCCGCCCTCCAGGACCAGGTGTTCGTGCAGTGCCGCGCCATCAACGCCACCGGGGTGGCCATCCTGATGGTCGAGCAGAACGCCCGGCGCTGCCTCCAGGTGTGCGGACGGGGCTACGTGCTCGACCAGGGCCGCAACGCGTACACCGGCACCGGCCGGGAGCTGCTCGCCGACCCCAAGGTCATCGAGCTCTACCTCGGCACGCTCGCCCGCGCCCACTGACCGAGTCGCACCCGGGCCCTCCGCGCCGGGCCGCTCCCACTCGCGCCCGCCCGGCCATGCACCCGTTCTGCACTCCTGGTGTAGCAATCGCGACGAGCGCGTGATTGCTGCACCAAGAGCGAGGAAGGAGCGGGGCAAGACGAGCCGCGAGACGAGCGGAGCCGGACGCGAAAGGGCCCCGGCGACGGATCGCCGGGGCCCTTGTCAGTTCGTCGACGCGAGCGTCAACGCCTTGGCATCACTTGCCGGCGTCGAAGTTCTCGCCGAGAGCGTTGCCGATGTTGCCGTCGCAACCGTACGTCTTCACCTTGGAGGGGCCGATGCCGGCCTCGACCAGGGCGGAGAGGATCTTCGACGACTCGTCGAAGCCGATCACCACGATGGCGTCAGGCGTCGAGGCCTTGATCTCGCCGGCTTCCGTGGCGAACTTCTCCTGCGTCTCGCCGTAGATCTTCTTGTAGACGATCTTGCCGCCGCCGTCGGTCACGCCCTTCTCCACGACGCCGGCCAGGCCGGTGCCGTAGGCGTCGTTGCGGGCGATGATGGCGACGTTCTTGGCGCCACCCGACACGACGAGATCGGCGATGACCGCGCCCTGGAGGACGTCGGGCGGAGCGGTGCGGAAGTACAGGCCCTTGTCGGCGTACGTCGACAGCTTGTCCGACGTGTTGGCCGGCGAGAACTGCACGACGCCGGCGCCCGTGATCTTGTCGATCACCTTGAGCGACACACCCGAGGAGGCCGCACCGATGATGGCGTCGACGTTCTCGCCGAGGAGGCGGTCCGTCGTCTGGTTCACGGTGTCGGTGGTGGCGTCACCGGAGTCGCCCTTGGAGCCCACGACAGGCTTGCCCAGGACGCCGCCAGCGGCGTTGATCTCCTTGATGGCCAGGTCGAACGCCGCGAACTCGGGCGGGCCGAGGAACGCCAGGCTGCCGGTCTGGGGCAGGATCGAGCCGATCTTCAGCTCGCCGTCGCCCTTGCGGGAGCCCTCGACCTTGACGTCCGGCACGGAGGCCGAAGCGGCCGCCTTCGCCAGCTTGTACGTGGTCTTGGCATCGTCGAGACGGTTCTTGTCGTTCATGACCTGCACGCCGTAGCTGGCGCTCAGGGGCTCACCGTTGCCGTTGAACTCGATCGGGCCCGACACGCCGTCGTAGTCGACGTCCTTGCCGGCCTTGATGAGATCGCGGCACTGGACGAAGGACGTGCACTTCTCGCCGCCCTTGGTGATGCCGTTGATCTTCGAGGCCATCTCGATACCGTCGGTCTTGGCGTCCTCGGTGGCGAGGGCGATGACCACG
>JANPGL010000117.1:0-28041 GCA_031423915.1 Actinomycetes bacterium
CACGACCACGACGCCGACCGACTGCAGCCAGTCGGCGAAGGCCGGGGCGCCGGCGATCTGCGAGGCGGCGTTGACGCCGTCCTCGAGGAGGTTCGGCGAGAGCTTGGCGAACTGGAGCGGCTCGCACTGGTCCTGCCCGGCCGTCATCGCGTAGTAGAGGTACTCCGCGATCGTGCGACCCTTGCTCTCGTTCAGGCCCGTGGTCGGCACGATCATGTACGAGTAGGTCGACGGGAAGTACGCCGTGGGATCGGGCGTCTTGAAGTCGAGCTGGAACGTTCCGTTCGGCCGGATCGTGGCGTGACTGAGCGCCGCGGTGATGCCCGACGGCGTCGGGGCCACGAAGTTGCCGTTGGCGTTCCTCACGGCGGCCAGCGGCAGGCCGGTGATCTCCTTGTACCCGGCCTCGATGTACGTGATGCCGCCGCTGGTCTGGGCCAGCGCGTTGGCGATGCCGGTCGACTGGCCGAACGCCGCGAACGGCGAGTTGGCGGCGGGCCACGTCGACACCGGCTGGCCCGACGTGAGCGACTGGGTGATGCCGGTCTTGCCCTTGGCCACCGCGGCGTTCTTGAACGCGTTCCACAGGTCGGGCTGCGTGGCGATGCAGTACTCCGACAGCACGTAGCTGGTGCCCGAACCGTCGGCGCGGATGATCGCCTCGATCTGGATGTTCGGCAGGTCGACACCGGGGTTCAGCGCGGCGATCTCGGGGTCGTTCCAGGTCATCTTCTTGTCGGTCACCACCGGCTCGGTGAAGATGCGGCAGACCTGGCGCGAGTCGAGCCGGAGATCCTCGATCTGGTTGCCCGCCGGGTCGGTGATGTTGAACATCATGGCGAGGGCGCCGGCCACGGTGGTGATGTAGCGGTAGGAGCCGGCCGGGGGTACCTGCCCCTGGTTCTCTTCCTCCTGCGAGTACGGCACGTCGCTCATGGCGAAGTCGACGGTCTTCTGCCAGAAGTTGTTGCGGCCCTGTGAGGAGCCCGACGGCTGGTAGTTGATGTCGAGCGAGAAGGGCTTGCTTCGCGTGTCGGCGCGCCACTGGTCGATCAGCAGCGCCGAGAACGACGAGCCGCCGCCCAGCACCTTGGCCTTGTCGGCGGCGCTCGCCGGGCTGGCCGGAGCGATGGCCCCGAAGAGGAGACCGCCGACGGCGAGCGTGGCCGCGGCGGCGTGAGACAGGCGCATGGGGATCCTCATCCGAAACGGCCCTCGACGTAGTCGAGGGTGCGGGGGTCGTCGGGGTCGGAGAACATCTTGCGCGTCGGGGCCGTCTCGACGATGCGGCCCGGCTCGCCCATGACCTCCACGAGGAAGAAGGCGCAGTTGTCCGACACGCGGGCCGCCTGCTGCATGTTGTGGGTGACGATCACGATGGTGACGTCGTTGCACAGCTCGCGGATCGTCTGCTCGACGACGCGCGTCGAGATGGGGTCGAGGGCCGAGCACGGCTCGTCCATCAGCAGCACCTGGGGTTGCACGGCGAGCGCGCGGGCGATGCAGAGGCGCTGCTGCTGGCCGCCCGACAGCGCCTGGCCACCGGTGTCGAGACGGTCCTTCACCTCGTCCCACAGGCCGGCGCGGCGCAGGCAGAGCTCGACCAGACCTTCACGGTCGGGGGTCGACATGCCCGAGAGCTTCAGCCCGGCGAGCACGTTCTCCGAGATCGTCATGGCCGGGAACGGGTTCGGCTTCTGGAACACCATGCCGATGCGCAGCCGGGCCTGGGTGGCCGGGATCTGGCCGCTGTACACGTCGACGCCGTCGAGCTCGACGCGTCCGGCCATCTTGGCCCCGGGCACGAGCTCGTGCATGCGGTTCAACATGCGCAGGAACGTCGATTTGCCGCAGCCAGACGGGCCGATGAGCGCGGTGACGTGCCGCGCCTTCATATCGAGCGAGCAACGCTCGAGCACCTTGCGGTTGCCGAACCAGGCGCTCAGCGCCACGGCGTTGAGGTTGGCCGGCTGACGGCCGTGGCCGATGGCGGGGAACTGGCTGGACGTGGCCGCCGGCACCGTGAGCTGCCGGTCGACCACCTCGACGTCGAGCGCGCCGCGTCCCATGACCGAGGTCTGATCGTGGTTCATCGCTTGCCGAGCCTCCGTTCGCTCCGAGTGGAGATGATGCGTGCCAGGGCGAACGCCACGAGCACGAGCAGGATGAGCACGAAGGCCCCGGCATAGGCCCGCTCGAGCTGGGTCTTGTTGCCGCTGCGGATGAGTTGGTAGACGGTGAGGGGCAGGTTGGCCTGCGGCTCGCTGAACGGGTTGACGTTGGTGGTCGAACTGCCGAAGGCGGTGAGCAGCGCGGGCGCCGTCTCTCCGGTGGCACGGGCGATGCCGAGGATCACGGCGGTCAGCAGGCCGGCCCGGGCCGTGGGCAGCACCACGCGCGACACCGTGCGCCACCGCGATGCCCCGAGGGCGAGTGCGGCCTCGCGGTAGTGGCCCGGCACCGTGCGCAGGATCTCCTCGGACGTGCGGGTCACCGTCGGCAGCATGAGCACCACGAGCGACAGCGAGCAGGCGAAACCCGAGAACCCCTGTTTCAGCGTGAGGATCCACACCGAGTAGATGAGCAGGCCCGCCACCACCGAAGGCAGGCCGCTCATGGCGTCGACGATGAAGCGGATGAGCGGCGACAGCCGCCCCTTGACCTCGTTGAGGTACACGGCCGTCATCACCGAGATGGGCACGGAGATGACCGTGGCGATGCCCACCTGCTCGATGGTGCCGATGAGGGCGTGGCGCATGCCGCCGCCCTTGTTCAGCGCGGACGTGTCGCCGAGGTCGTCGACGAAGAAGCTCCAGGAGATCTTCCCGATGCCGTTGACGACGATGAAGCCGAGCAGCCAGATCAGGATGCCGCAGGCGATGGCACCGACGGACCAGATCATGGTCGTCACGACCCTGTCGGTGGCGGCCAGCCCGCCACGCGACGAGCGCACCAGCACGATGAGGAAACCCATGGCCGCCAGGTACCAGACGACGGCGGTGCTCATGAGCCCCTGCCAGTGCAGGACCGTCCGGAGCCCCATGGCCAGGGCGAGGCCGGCGGTGGCAGCCACCACGACCTCGCGCAGCACGTCCTCGGGCAGCTTGCTGAACGGGCGCGGGCGGTCGGCCTCGGCGGGCGTGGCGACGACCGGCAGCGGCTCCGTGCGTGGAACCGTCGCCTCGGTGGTCGGATCGGTGATCATCGCATCGACCAGTCCTTCGCCGAGCGGGCGACGATGGTGCGCGAGATCAGGTTGATGGCAAACGTGAGGGCGAACAAGCCGAGGCCGGCGGCGATCAGTGCCGAGCGCTCGAGCGGGGTCGCCTCGCCGAAGCGGGTGACGATGAGGGCGGCGACCGAGCCGGCACCCTGCTGGAGGACGTGCCAGTTGACGCCGCTGAACACCAGGGAGATCACGAGCGCCACGGCGATCGTCTCGCCGAGCGCACGCCCGAGGCCGAGCAACGTGGCACCCACGATCCCCGAACGGCCGAAGGGCAGGATGACGTCCTTGATCATCCCCCAGCGCGTGCCGCCGAGCGCCAGCGCGCCCTCGCACAGCTCGCGCGGCACCTGCGACATGACGTCACGCGAGACCGAGGTGATGATCGGCACGATCATGATGCCGACCACGACGCCCGCCACGAAGGCCGACTGGGTCAGGTTGGCGTTCGGCTCCGTGAGGCGGAACAGGGGGATGGCCGACAGGTGCTCGGCCACCCATCGGGCGATCGGTCGCAGCTGTGGCATCAGGGCGAAGAAGCCCCAGAAGCCGTAGATGAGGCTGGGCACGGCGGCCAGCAGGTCGATCACCGAGGTGAGCACCGTGCGCAGGCGGCGCGGCGCGTACTCGTTGATGAACAGCGCCATGGCCAGGGCGAGGGGGACGGCGACGATGAGCCCGATGATCGCCACGAGCATGGTGGCGAGCAACAGGCCCCCGACGGCGACGTCCTTCGAGCCGCCGTTCCACTTCATGCCCGTGAAGAACTTGAGGGGGTTCACCTCGCCGAAGATGTCCTTCGACTCCCACAGCAGGAAGACGAACGTGAGCCCGACGATGACGAGGCTCACGGCCGCGCAGGCCGTCGCCACGCCGCGGTAGATCCGGTCGCCCAGCGAGGGGAGCTCGTTCGGGATGCGCGGCTCGTCGGGGACGTCGTCGTACCCCGGCGACGGCGGTCCGATCGACAGCCCGCCGTCGGGTGCGGGCCACGACAACGGGATCTCAGACACGGGGCGACCAGCTCATCGGGCACACAGCGACGCGGACCGTAACAACGCCACTTGCGTGGCTTCCGTCAGGTGGATGAAGGCCAGCTGAACAGTCGGCCACATCCCGCGAACATGGACAATGGCTGACCGCCAGGCTCACTAAGCGTTAACGCAGGACGACGGAACGTCGGCACCGGCCTCGGCAACGCGCGGGGCCGACCGCCAACCGCGGCTCAGTGGCGGCGTCGGCTAGCGCGTCCCGGCGGTCAGCTCGGCCAACAGCTCGCGCACGCGCCGGTCGATCTCGTCGCGGATCGGGCGCACGGCGTCGACGCCCTGGCCGGCCGGGTCGGGCAGAGCCCAGTCGAGGTAGCGCTTGCCCGGGTAGAAGGGGCACTCGTCGCCGCAGCCCATGGTGATGACCACGTCCGACGCCTCGACGGCCGCGTCGTCGAGCTTCTTCGGGTGGGCGCCGGCGGGGGCCAGGTCGATGCCGAGCTCGGCCATCACCGCCACCACGGCCGGGTTGATGGTGTTCGCCGGTGCGGTGCCGGCCGATCGCACGACCACCCGGTCGCCGGCGTGGTGGGCCAGGAGCGCGGCGGCCATCTGGGAACGGCCGGCGTTGTGCACACAGACGAACAGGACCTCGGGCCGATCGGCTGGCGTGTCGGTGGTGTCGGGCATGGTCAGGCCTCCGATGCGTTGGTCGGAAAGATGAAGCGGATGAGCCCGAACGCGAGCACCGCACCGACGAGCTGCATGACGATGAACATCGGAGCGGACGACGGCTTGATGCCGGCGAAGGTGTCCGACAGGGTGCGGGCGATCGTCACGGCCGGGTTGGCGAAGCTGGTGGACGACGTGAACCCGTAGGCGCCGCCGATCCAGGCGCCGACCGCGAACGGCACCGCCGAGGAGCGCCCGGTGCGAACGCAACCGTGGATCACGAGCAGCAGGCCGACGGTCGCCACCACCTCTGACAACCACAGCGCGCCTGACGAGCGGACCTTGGTCGACACGTTCACGGCGTCGAGCTCGAACATGAGGTTGGCGATGACCGTGCCGATGCACCCACCGATCACCTGTGCCACGACGTAGGCGACCGCCTCGACGGTGCTGAGCGTGCCGAACAACCGATCGACAAGGGTGACCACGGGGTTGAAGTGGGCGCCCGACACGACGCCGAACATCAGGATCAGCCCGATCAGCGCGCCGGCCGTGGCCGCGGCGTTCTCGAACAGCTGGAGGCCGACGTCGTCGGGCGACAGACGGCTGGCCATGATGCCCGAGCCGACGACCGCGACGATGAGCAGCGCGGTGCCGAGCGCCTCTGCGACGAGCCGGCGGGCGAGGTCGAGACGCAACGCCCCGGTGCCCGTCTCGACCTCCCGCGACAGCTCGGGGATCGTCGGGTGCAGCTGGTCGGTCATGGGCGGTCCTTGGCGGTGAGAGTCGTGAGGCCGGTGATGCGGGCACGGAGCTCGGTCACGGCACGGTCGAACGCGGAGCGACCTCCGTCGACCACCGGATCGGGGATCGACCAGTGCAGCCGGTCGAGGTCGGCATCGAGCTCCTCGTGGGCCTGATCGCACACGGTCACGACCACCGACGGGCGCCTACGCACCTCGGCGAGCGACCGGGAGACCGCCCCCGACAGGTCGAGGCCGGCGCGCCGCGCAGCGGCCACGGCACCGGGGTGCACGCCATCGGCGGGGTGGGTACCCGCCGACTCGGCGGGTGCACCGGTGAGCTCGCGCCACAACGCCGCCGCCAGCTGACTGCGAGCCGAGTTCCGAGTGCACACGAACAGCGCACGCGTGGCCGGGAGCCGGCCGCCGGGCAGGAGATCGGCCAGCGCACCGGGAACCAGGTGCACGTAGCGACGACGGCCGTCGCCACTCGACCGCGATCGAACGATCAGCTCGACGCCCTCGAGCACATCGAGGTGGTGCGCCAGCAGGTTGGACTCGATGCCCAGCCGGTGACGCAGCTCGACGGGCGACCGGTCGGATCGGACCAGCTCGTCGACGATCGCCAGGCGGACCCCATCGCCCAGGGCGGCGTGGCGCCTGGCCCGGTTCGCAACATCCACGTCCATCGACCCGGACGATATTCGGTCAACAGAGGTTGAGTCAATCGATGTTCAGCGACCGGAAGGCCGACGGCCAGAGAGCAGAGTCGACCCTTCCGCATGATCCCAGCCGAGCGAAACGTGAGGAGCGCAGGAACCGGGCCGTCTGCGCCATGGCGACGGCGTGGTCGCCCGAACGCACGTAGGCGCGCAGGTCGTCCTCCGACTCCCAGCCGGTGAGCGTGCACCACGTCAGCGGCGACCGGGCACGGACCTCGGCGCCTGCGTTGCCGGGCGCCTCCAGCGCCTGGCGGACGCAGCGGGCGGAGAGTCGCACGAACGGCGGCACGAGCCACGGCGCCCGCACGACGGCAAGCGTGGCGACGACGATCGTCACGCCGCCACTGTGGTGCGGTCGTCGTGCGGTTCGATGGGCTCCACCGCGGCGTCACCGGCGCGGGCCGGCAGGAAGCGCAGGGCGAACAGGGCGCCGGCGGCGGCCACGCCGGCGACCACCAGGCATGCGACCGACAGCCCGGCCAGGAACGAGTCGGAGACCTCGCGCATGTACCGCCCGGCGTCGGGGCCGAGGCCCTGGGCCACGCGGCCGGCGGCCACGATGGAGTCCTCGGTGGCGGCCCGGGCCGCCGTCGGCAGCCCGCCGAACACCGGCTTGTCGGCCAGCGCATGCACGTAGACCGAGCTGAAGATCGAGCCGATGACGGCCACCCCGAGCGTGCCGCCCAGCTCCCGCGTGGTGTCGTTGACCGCCGAGCCCACGCCGGCCTTGTCGACCGACAGGGACCCCATGATCGACTCGGTCGCCGGCGCCGTGGTGGAGCCCAGTCCGAGCCCGAGGCAGAGCATCTGGCCGACGATCTCGAGGTACGACGTCGCGGCCGACGCGAGCGACACCCAGAAGAAGCCGATCGACATCAGGAACAGCCCCCCGGCCACGACCCGCGTGGTGCCGACCCGCTCGACGATCTTCGGCGAGATCACGGACGCCGCCGCGATGGAGAAGGCGACAGGCAGGGTCCGCACGCCGGCGCTGAGCGGGCTGTAGCCCCGCACGAGCTGGAAGTACTGGGTCACCAGGAAGATGAAGCCGAACAGGGCGAAGAACGCCGAGGTGATCGACACGCTCGCCGCGCTGAAGCGGAGGTTCGAGAAGATGCGCACGGGCAGCAGCGGGTGCGCCACCCGCAGCTCCCACACCACGAAGGCGACGAGCAGCGCGGCGGCCACCGCGAAGCCACCGATCGTCTTGGCGTCCAGCCAGCCGAAGGCGGGCGCTTCGATGATCGAGTACACCAGCGCACCGATGGCCAGGACCGACAGCCCGAGCCCCACGAGATCGAGCCGGGGCACCGAGCGGTCGCGCGACTCGGGCACGACGAGGATCGTGGCGACGATGGCCACCACCACGACCGGGATGTTCACGAGGAACACCGAGCCCCACCAGAAGTGCTCGAGCAACCAGCCACCCGTGATGGGTCCGGCCGCCACGCCCATGCCGCTCACCGCGCTCCAGATGCCGATGGCGGCGGCGCGCTCCTTGGGCACGGTGAACACGTTCGTGATGATGGCCAGTGTCGTCGGGAAGATGAGGGCGGCGCCGATGCCCATCGAGGCCCGGGCCACGATGAGGGAGCCCGACGACCCGACCGAGGCGGCGTAGGCCGACGTGAGCCCGAACACACCGAGGCCGACGATGAGGCCGGCCCGCCGGCCGAACCGGTCGCTCAGACCACCGGCGGCCAGGAGCAGCCCGGTGAACACGAGCAGGTAGGCGTCGACGATCCACTGGAGCTGCCGGGTCGACGCACCGAGCTGACCCGAGATCTGCGGCAGCGCGATGTTCACGATCAGCCCGTCGAGGGTCGTGATGAACACTGCGAGCGACACGACGGCGAGGGCGAGCCACCGTCGCGGCGAGGGTGTGACGTCGGATCTCATGGGGGCTCCTGGGGAGGCGGCGCCGATGCGCATCGGGGGTACTTGACAGTGTCATGTCGGCACTAGACATTGTCAAGTCCTTCGTGCACCCGACCCGGGGCACCGCCATACTGGGGTCGTGCCACCGAGCGTTCGCCAGGAGCAACCCGCCGCGCTGCCGGACGCGCTACGGGCCGCGGCCGCAGCCGTGATCATCGAGCGGGGGCTGGGCGCGTTCAGCATCCGCGAGGTGGCACGGCGCGCCGGCGTGTCGCACGCCGCGCCCGGCTACCACTTCGGCGACAGCACCGGGCTCCTCACGGCGCTGGCCGTGGAGGGGTTCGAGAACCTGCGTCGCGAGATGGTCGACGCCGCCTCGGCCGAGGACGACCCAGTCGAACGGCTCACCGCCATCGGCCGGGCCTACGTGCGCGTGGCCCAGCGGTTCCCGGCCCACTGCGAGGTCATCTTCCGCGAAGACCTCGTGCACGCCGACGACCCCGAGCTCAACGCCACGGGCCTCGCCGCCTTCACCGTGCTGCGCGACACCGTGCAGGCCATCGCCGATGCCCACAACCCTACGCTCGACGTGCTGACCGCCGCCGAGCTGTGCTGGAGCACCATGCAGGGGCTCGTGCAGATCCTGCCCAAGCTCGACCGCATCGACGACAAGAGCGGAGTCGCGACGAGCGAGGCCGACGAACGCGTGGCGGCGTTCACCACGCTCCTCGTCCACGGGCTCGTCGGCGTGACGACGGCACCCCCGCCCCCGCCCCGCCGCGCACCCCGGCGCCGCTGACCGCCGACGCAGCTACTCGCCGCGGATGAGCCCCGACGGCACGCCGCCCGCGACGGGCCACGAGAAGTGCAACGTCGTGCGCGTGATCTTCCACACGCCGTCGACGCGAGCGCACTCGTCGACGTACGTGCCGTAGAGCACCACCGGCTGCGCCTTGGCCGTGCCGTCGGCCTCGCGGAACACGATGTCGGTGAGGAACCACGACGCGGTGGCCCGGTCGCCGCGCACGTCGACCTTGGGGTTCGTGACCGCGTGGCGCCCGTGAGCGAACGGCGCATTGCGATTCTTCTCGGCCCCGAAGTAAGGCGCCCAGCCCGACCGCAGGGCCGCTTTGCCATCCCACGTGCCGAAGGGCCCGAAGTCGCACACGCCGTCGTCGGTGTAGAGGTCGAGGAGCGCCTCGAGGTCGCCGCCGTCGAAGTGGTGGGTGTAGTCGAGCCGCAGGCTGCGGATGTCCTCGAGGTCGTTCAGTTCCTGGAGCGAGCGCATGCCGACTGTCTAGCCGCGACCGCCCCAGGAACCCGACCGAGGGTTACAGCAGCTCGGCCACCTTCGGTGCGATGTCCTCGGGCGTGACCGTCGGACCGAACCGCTCGGCGACGTTGCCGTCACGGTCGATCAGGAACTTCTCGAAGTTCCAGGTGATGTCGGCCCCGCCGGTCTGCTCGCGCAGCCAGGCGTAGAGCTCGCAAGCTCCGTCGCCGTTGACCTCGATCTTCGAGAACATCGGGAACGTGGCGTCGTACTTCGACGTGGCGAACTCGAGGATCTCCGCGTCGGTACCGGGCTCCTGCGCGCCGAACTGGTTACAGGGGAACCCCAGGACGGCGAACCCGGCGTTCTTGTTGTCTTCGTGGAGCGTACGCAGACCTGCGTACTGAGGCGTCAAGCCTCAAGCGCTCGCGACGTTGACGAGGAGCAGGACCTTGCCGCGATACTCGCCGAGGGCCAGGGAGTCCCCGGTGATCGACGGCATCGTGATGTCGTAGAGATGTGTCACGCCCGAAGGCTATCCCGCCAACACGTCCGGAGCCGCCGGACGGTCAGACGAAACGGCCGAGGAGGTCGACGATCGAGCGGGCCACGAGCGCGCCGTTCTCCATCGGCGCGAAGTGGGTGACGCCGGGCAACACCTCGAGCCGGCCGTCGCCGACGGCGGCGGCCACCAGCGGGGCCAGCATCGGGGGCAGCTCGTTGCCGAGGGCCACCGCCTCGCCCGCGCCGATGACGACGGGGCAGGCGATGGCACCGAACCGCGTGAAGTCGAGGCGCTCGTTCGTCTCGTAGATGCTGGCCTCGGTCTCGCCCGAGCAGGTCAGGCGCACGGTGCCGTCGGGCTGGGGCTCGCTCCCGAGCTCGACGTAGCCCCGCACTGCGTCGGCTTCGCACCCGGCGAACGGCGGCTTGGACCGGAAGCGGTCGACGGCCTCCTGCACCGAGCCGAACACGAGCCGGCGGCGGCGCGACGCCTCGATGAGCCCGGACGGCGGCGGCGACGCATCGAGCGTGTCGGGCACCAGCACCGGCTCGAACGCCCAGCATGCCCGCAGCGTGCCCGGGTGCTGCTGCTCGGTCCGCAGCAGCGAGGCGCCACCGAGCGAGTGGCCGGCGGCGAGCGCGGGCGCACCACCGATCGCCGCCACCGCGGCCAGCACCTCGGCCACGAGCCAGCGGCGCTCCACCGCGATCCGCTCGTGGGCCTGGCGTGACCGGCCGTGGCCCCGGAAGTCGAGCCCGAAGCAGTGGAACGTGCTGCGCAGGTGGGGCACGACGGTGGCCCACATGCCGGCGTTCAGGCCGTTGCCGTGGGTCAGCAGGAGCGGCGGGCCGTCCCCGCCGAGGTCGTGCAGCGCGGCGCACTCGCCGTCGTCGTCTCGGAGCTGACGGATGTCCATAGCTCGCCCCGACGCTACGGCCGGCGGGCGCGAGGCGTCCACTAAGGTCGGCGCGACCAGTCCCGGAAGAGGTGGCAATGAGCATTCTCGGCACGCGTGTCCTGCGACGGGAGGATCCCGCGTTCCTGACCGTCGGCGGCACCTACGTCGCCGACGTGCGCGACCCGGTCCTCGACGGGGCCGCCTACGTGACGTACGTGCGTTCCGAGATGGCCCATGCACTGATCCGGTCGATCGACGCAGCCGCGGCGACGGCCATGCCCGGCGTCGTGGCGGTGTTCACCGCCGCCGACCTCGACACCCCGCCCGCCGCGCACGCCGCCATGACGGCGTCGATGGGCTTCCCGGCCAACCTGGCCCGGCCCCTGCTGGCCATCGACCGAGTCCGGTTCGTCGGTGAGCTGGTGGCCATCGTCGTCACCGAGCAGCCGTACCAGGGCCCCGACGCGGCCGCCGCGGTGATCGTGGACTACGAGCCGTTGCCCGTCGTCCTCGACCCCCTCGCGGGCCGCGCCGACGGCGCACCGCTCCTTCACCCCGACCACGCCAGCAACGTCTGCTTCGACATCGCCGGCATGGGCGTGCCCACCGACTTCGCCGACGACTTCTTCGCCGCCTGCGAGGTGACGGCCAGCGCCCGCATCGTCAACCAGCGCGTCGCCGCCTGCCCGCTCGAAGTGCGGAGCGCCGCGGCCGGGTACGCCGCCGACGGCCGGCTCACGATGTGGGCGTCGTCGCAGGGCGCGCAGCAGGTGCGCGACGAGCTGATCGCTGCGCTCGGCCTGGCCGAGGGCAGCGTGCGGGTCATCGCCGGCCCCGACGTCGGCGGCGGCTTCGGCCCCAAGATCGGCACCTACCCCGAGGAGCTGCTCGTCGGCTGGTGCGTCGGCAAGCTGCGGCGCCCGGTGCGGTGGGTCGAGACCCGCACCGAGAACATGATCGCCATGGGCCACGGCCGCGACCAGGTGCAGTTCGTGACCATCGGCGGCACGGCCGACGGCACGGTCACCCACTACCGCATCGACATCGTCCACGACTGCGGCGCCTACCCCCTGCTCGGCGCCTTCCTGCCGTTCCTGACCCACATGATGGCGACGGGCTGCTACGACATCGCCAACCTCGAGACCCGCGCCGTGTCGGTGATGACGAACAAGGTGCCGACGGTGGCGTACCGCGGCGCCGGGCGCCCCGAGGCCGCCGCCGCCATCGAGCGGGCCATGGACCTGTTCGCCGACGCCGCCGGTCTCGACCCCGCCGCCGTGCGGGTCAAGAACTTCATCCAGCCCGACCAGTTCCCGTTCGCCACCAAGAGCGGCGCCGCCGTCTACGACTGCGGCGACTACCCGGGCGCGCTCGAGCGCCTGCTCGCCCTGGCGGGCTACGACGGGCTGCTCGCCACCCAGGCGGCGCGCCGGGCCGCAGGCGGCCCGCGCCAGCTCGGCATCGGCCTGGCCGTGTACGTCGAGACGACGGGCGACCCCGACGGCGAGCACGGCCGTGTGACGGTCCACGCCGACGGTTCGGCCACGGTGTTCTCGGGTAGCTCGGCCCACGGGCAGGGTCACAAGACGGCGTGGTCGATGCTGGCCGCCAACGAACTCGGCATCCCCATGGAACGCATCACGGTGATCGAGGGCGACACCGATCTGGTGCCCCAGGGCGTCGGCACCTTCGGGTCGCGCTCGCTGCAGCTCGGCGGCGTGGCCGTGCTCAACGCCTCCCGTTCGGTCGTCACCGCGGCCAAGTCGATCGCCGCCCGGCTGCTCGAAGCCGACGACGCCGACGTGGTGCTCGACACCGACGCCGGCCGCTTCCACGTGGCCGGCACGCCGGCGCACGCGCTCGGCTGGGTCGAGGTCGTCGCCGCCGCCGACGATGCCGAGCTCACGGCGCTCGAACGGTTCGCGCCGCCGTCGGGCTCCTTCCCGTTCGGCGCCCACCTGGCCGTGGTCGAGGTCGACACGGACACCGGCAAGGTGGTGCTGCAGCGCTTCGTCTCGGTCGACGACTCGGGGACCATCCTCAACCCGGTGATCGCCGAGGGCCAGCGGCACGGCGGCATCGCCCAGGGCGTCGGCCAGGCACTGCTCGAACAGGTCAGCTACGACGCCGACGGCAACCCCCAGAGCGCCAACTTCGCCGACTACCTGTTGCCGTCGGCGGCCGAGCTGCCCAGCTTCGAGCTCGGCGTGATGGAGACGCCCACGCCGCTCAACCCGCTGGGGGCCAAGGGCATCGGCGAGTCGGGCACCATCGGCGCCACGCCGGCCGTGCAGAACGCCGTGGTCGACGCGTTGTCGGCGTACGGCGTCCGCCACGTGGACATCCCGGCGTCCCCCGAGCGCGTCTGGCGGGCGCTGCACGAGCAGCGGACCTGACGAGCAGCCCGTCGCCGGGTCAGCCCACGGCGGCGCGCAGCTTGCCGTGGAGCTGGCCGAGCTCGTCGATCATGGCGTCGACGGAACGGGCACCCGCCTGGAAGATGGCGGTGGCGTTGAGCGCGATCCAGCCGAAGCCGAGGCGGGCCATGTCCTCGGCTCGGCTCACGACGCGGTCGTGGTCACGGTAGAAGGTCTTGCCCTCGGCGTCGCGCGGCGGCGGGGCCAGCATGGCCTGCATGCCGATGGCAGCCGGGTCGCGCCCGGCGGCCTCGGCGTGGCGCCGGATCGTGTCGAGCACGCCGAGGGTGTGGGCGTCGTCGCCGGCCACCATGCCCATCCAGCCGTCGCCGAGCTCGCCGACGCGACGGTAGGCGGCGGGGCTCGTGCCGCCCACCCAGATGGGCAGCGCCGCACCGCTCGGCGGCTTGGGCTCCATGGCGATCGCCTCGGCGCGGAACCGCTCGCCCGTCAGCTCGACGCGCTCGTCGCTCCAGTAGGCGCGCAGCAGCCCGATCGACTCGTCCATCTGCTTGCCCCGGCGCCCGTAGTCCTCGCCGAGCGACTCGTACTCGGCAGCCTGCCAGCCGACGCCGACGCCCAGGCGCATGCGCCCGCCCGACAGCGTGTCGAGCGTCGAGACCTGCTTGGCCACCAGCGTCGCCTGCCGTTGCGGCAGCACCAGCACCTCGGTCGAAAGGGTGACGCGCTCGGTCACGGCGGCGGCGAAGCCGAGCATGACGAGCGCCTCCAGGATGGGCATCTGGGGCGGGTACATCGGCGCCTTGCGCGTCTCGGTCGGGTAGCCCATGACGACGTGGTCGAACATGGTGAGGTCGTCGAAGCCGATCTCCTCGATGGCCCGGGCCAGCGCGGCGATCTTGGCCGGCCCTTCCCGGTAGGCGACGCTGGGGAACTCCACACAGATCTTCACGACGCGCAGTCTTGCGCGTTCAGCGGCGCGTGAATTCCATGATCCAGTTGACCTCCCAGTCGTGGCCCGGGCGGGTGAACGCCTGCTGCCACCGGGCGTGCTGCGCGTCCTGCACGGTCCACGTGAACCGCACGTCGATCGGTTCGCCGCCATCGGTGTCGGGGCCCTCGAAGATGCCGACGGCGTCGACGAACCCGCCCCGGACGGGCGGCTCGAGCCGGCCGACCGTGCTGTTGATCCACCAGATCGACCAGCGCTCGTCGGCGATGTCGAAGGAGCGAAGCGTCAGGCCCGAGAAGCCGCGATCGGGGCACCGCAGCTCCTCGACGTTGGCGATGCCGCCGAGTTGGGGGGTACAGGTCGACGTGGCGTCGAACACGTCCCAGTCGTCACTTCCCACCCACCGCTTCGCCAGCCGACGGTTGCGAACGTGCCAATCGCCGGCGAGGAAGTCGAAGTCGGTGCCATGCCCGGTGGGAGGGGTCATGGACACGACGATACGGACCCTTGCGGACAGGAACGGTCCGCAGTGCTCGCGCGCTCAGATGGCCTTGCCCGGGTTGAGCATCCCGTCGGGATCGAGCGTGGCCTTGATGCGATGCTGCACGCCCAGGTGCACCGGATCGACCTCCAGCGCCAGGAAGCGCCGCTTGAGCGTGCCGACACCGTGCTCGGCGGCGATGGTGCCGCCGAGGGCCAGCGACAGCCGGACGATGTCGCCGAACGCGTCCTGGGCGCGCGCCACCTCGTCGGCGTCGTCGCCGTCGAACACCAGCAGGGGGTGCATGTTCCCATCGCCGGCGTGGCCGATGGTGGGCAGGGCCACGCGGTGCCGCTCGCCGATCTCGACGATGCCCGCCAGCAGTTCCGGCAGTCGCTCGCGCGGCACCGCCACGTCTTCGGGCAGCATCGCCTTGCCCAACTGCTCGAACGCCGGCCACACACGCCGGCGCACCTCGATGAACATGTCCCCCTCGGCCGGATCGGTCACGTGGTACACCTCGGTGGCACCGTGCGCCGTGCACGACGCGGCCATCTCCTCGATGCTGCGCTCGGCGTCGTCACCCGCGGTCTGGATGAGCAGCAGGCACGCTGCGGTCGTGTCGAGGTCCATGGCGTACACGGCGTTCACCTGGGCCAGCGAGGCCCGGTCGACGATCTCCATGAGCGTCGGCTGATGACCGGCACGGAAGATGTCGACGATGGCCCGGCCGGCGCTCGGCAGGTCGCCGAAGTAGGCGATGGCCGTACACGGCGGCGGAGGCTGCGGGACGAGCTTCAGACTCACTTCGGTGATGACCCCGAGCACGCCCTCGGACCCGACGAACACGCCCGTGAGGTCGAGGCCGGCGGTGCTCTTCAGCGTGTGCCTCCCGGTGTTGATCACCTCGCCCGACGCCAGCACCACCTCGAGCCCGATCACGTAGTCGCGCGTCACCCCGTAGCGAACGCAGCACAACCCGCCGGCGTTGGTGGCCACGTTGCCGCCGATGCTGGAGATCTCGTACGACGCAGGGTCGGGTGGATAGAACAACCCGTGCTGCGCCACCGCGCGCTTCAGGTCGCCGTTGAGCACACCGGGCTGGACGCGGGCGATGCGGTTCGTGGTGTCGATCGACAGCACCCGGTCCATTCGGTGCAGCGACAACACGACGCACCCGTCCACCGCGTTGGCGCCGCCGCACAGCCCGGTTCCGGCGCCGCGGGTGACGACCACCGCACCGGCGGCCCGTGCCGCGGCCAGGCACGCCACGACGTCGGCGGTGGTGCGGGGCATCACCAGCACCGTCGCCGTTCCTGCCCGCTCGAACACGGCACGATCCTGCGCGTACGCCGCCACCACGTCGGGGTCGGCCTGGATGCAGTCGTCGTCGAGCCGCGCCCGCAACTCGTCGATCAGCGCGCTCGCCATGCGACCATCATGGTCGATGGGAGCGCGGCGCCGTCACTGCCAGCTGGAGCCGCGAGCCTGCGGGCTGGCGTCGCCGCCGCCATCGCCGACCACGATCTTGACGACCTTGACGCCGCTGGCCGGCGAGTACTGACCGGCCTGGGCGCTCGCGCCCGAGCCGATCACGCCGACGGCACCCGCCGCCGCGATGACCAGGACGACGATCCCCTTGCGCATGCGATTCATTCCGTGTGCTCCTGTTGTTGATGGACGTACGAGACGCACGGTACGGACCTCACGGCACGAACGGAACGGGCGAGACGAACCCTTGCCCACGACGTGAGGCAACGCCTACCGCGTGTGGTGTTCTTGCCCGTCGCTTGAGCCCATGCGTACACGGAGCACGCTGCCCATCCCCGTGAGCGAGGTACCGGCGACGTAGCGTTCGTCCCTCCGCAACGAAAGAAGACACTTCGATGGCTACCGGAAAGTTCGTGCTCGACAAGGGCCGCACCGGCAAGTTCCGCTTCAACCTGCTCTCCACGAACGGGCGCGTCGTCGCCACGTCGGAGGCGTACGACACGAAGGGCGCGGCCCTCAAGGGCGTGGCGGCCGTGCAGAAGCTCGCCGCCGGCGCGCGCCTCGTCGACAACACCGTGGCGGCAGCCGCCCCGGCCAAGAAGGCCGGCGCCAAGAAGGCCGTCGCCAAGAAGGCCACGGCCCGCAAGGCCGCCCCTCGCAAGGCCGCGGCGCGCAAAGCAGCGCCTCGCAAGGCGGCCCCCCGCAAGGCTGCGGTCAAGAAGGCCTGACGGATCACCCGCGGCCGCCCGGCGATCCGGGCGGCCGCTCCGTCGACTCTCCAGACCGACCCGGGCCGGCTGAGTCCGGGCCGGCCCGCTGTGCCAGCATCGGGGCATGGAAGCGGACCCTGCGAACGCGGCGACCAGCAGCGTGCGCGACGAGCCCTGGTACCTGCCCGTGGGGGACGAGGTCGAGGTGTTCACCGCCGCCTACCAGGCCCGCCTGCCCGTCCTGCTGAAGGGTCCGACCGGGTGCGGCAAGACGCGCTTCGTCGAGCACATGGCCTGGCGCCTGTACCGGCAGGCCGAGAGCCCACGACGGGCCACCGAGACGCCGCTCGTCACCGTCGCCTGCCACGAGGACCTCACGGCCACGGACCTGGTCGGTCGGTACCTGCTCTCGGGTGACTCCACCGTGTGGATGGACGGACCGCTCACCCGGGCCGTTCGCAGCGGCGCGATCTGCTACCTCGACGAGGTGGTCGAGGCGCGCAAGGACACCACCGTGGTCATCCACTCGCTCACGGACCACCGGCGCGTCCTCCCCATCGACAAGACGTCGGAGCTGCTCGATGCCCACCCCGACTTCCTGCTCGTCATCTCGTACAACCCCGGCTACCAGAGCGTGCTGAAGGACCTGAAGCCGTCGACGCGTCAGCGCTTCGTGAGCCTCGAGTTCACCTACCCGTCCGTCGACGTCGAAACCACGATCATCGCCCACGAGAGCGGTGTCGGCACCGACCTCGCCCACCAGCTGGCGCTCATCGGCGAAAAGGTCCGCAACCTGCGCGAGCACGGGTTCGAAGAGGGCGTGTCGACCCGGCTGCTCGTGTACGCCGCCCAGCTGGTATCGGGTGGCGTCGACCCACGCCGGGCGTGCGACGTGGCGGTCACCACGGCCATCACCGACGACGCCGAGGTGCAGCAGGCGGTGAGCGACATCGTCGACGTGCTGCTGCCGTGACCGACGGCGGGGGCGCATCGGCGGCGGTGGCGTTCGCCGACGTGCAGCAGGTGCTGACGCTCGTCGCCGAGGCGCTGTCCGCCGACACCCTTTCCCTGGCGCCGTTCGCAGGCGAGGACGCGGGGCCGCCGTTCGACGGCGAGACCGTGCACCTGCCGACCGAGATCGGCTGGTTCGGCACGACCCGCCAGAACCGCGGCGCGTACCGAGCCCTCGTGGTCCTCCAGGCGGCCGCCGTGCCGTTCGGATCGTTCCACGTCGAACCGTCGTGGACCGACGGCGTCCCCCACCCCACCCTGACCCGCCAGGTGTTCGCCGCCGTCGAGGGCATCCGGCTCGACCGGGCCGTGCGCCGCCAGTACCCCGGGGCTCGCGGCGACCTCGACCGCGTCCAGGCCCGGGCGCTCGGCCGGCGCTCGCCCCTCGCGGACCCGACGACCCTCGAGCACGCCGTCGTCGACGCGCTCGAGCGATGCGCGCTCGGTGACCTCGACACCGACGAACGCCTGACGGTCCCGGTCGCCATGGCGCGGCGCGTCGGGCACGCCGACGCCACCGTGCACGACAGCGTCGACGCCGCGCTGGCCATCGTCGCTCTGCTGCGACCTCCGGTGCCGCGCACCCCCGAAGCGGCGACGTCCGCGCCCGCCGAGCTGCGCGAGCCCGTCGAGGAGCTGTTCGAGCCGTGGACCGAGGAGAGCACCCAGCCCGCCGGCTGGATCCTCGAACACCTCGAGGGCGAGGCGACACCCAGCGACGACGACCTGGCCGCCGGCGCGCCGAACTTCCACGGGGAGCTGCGCGCCGACCAGCTCTACCGTTCGTCGAGCGCGGCCGGGGGCACGGTGCCCGACGGCACCGACGCGTCGAGCACCGCCACCGAGCCGGGCGACGACGACCACGACGATGCCGCGCCGACCGCGCCGGTCAGCCCGTACAGCGCGGCGCGCGCCGCCTTGGCCGCGGCACAGGCGGCCGACCGCACCTTCCTGTACGACGAGTGGGACTACGGGAACCATCGCTACCTGCGGGCCTGGTGCCGACTCCACGAGCACCGCCTGCGCGGTGACGACCTCCACTTCATCGTCGACGTGCGCCGCCGCCACGCCGTGCTCGCCAGCCAGGTGCGACGCCGCTTCAGCTTCCTGCGGCCCGAGGCGTGGCAGCGCGTCCACCGCACCAGCGACGGCGACGAGCTCGAGCTCGACGCCGTGATCGAGGCCGTGGTCGACCGGCGCGCCGGCTACTCGACCGACGAGCGCCTCTACATGCGACGCGACCGGGCCCGGCGCGAGGTGGCGACCGCGTTCCTCGTCGACCTGAGCGCATCCACGGGATCGCCCGTGGCCGACCCGAACGCCGCCGCTCCACCCGTGCTGCACCCCGACCTCGTCGAGTACCCGTACCTGTCGCCGGGCGAGTGGGACGAGCGCCCGAAGCCCGAACCGCCGCGGCGCGCCATCGACATCGCCAAGGAGTCGCTGGCCCTCATGAGCGACGCCGTGCATGTGCTCGGCGACCGCCACGCCGTCTACGGGTTCTCGGGGATGGGCCGCGACCACGTCGAGTTCTACGTGGCCAAGGAGTTCGACGACGCGCCGTCGCCCCGCACGTGGGCGGCGCTGGCCGCCATGGAGCCGCGCCGCTACACCCGCATGGGGCCCGCCATCCGCCACGCGGTGGCCAAGCTGCACGGCGAGACGGTGCGCACGAAGCTGCTCATCGTCGTGTCCGACGGCTACCCGCAGGACAGCGACTACGGCCCCGACCCGGGCGACAAGGAGTACGGGCTGCAGGACACCGCCCGGGCCCTGCAGGAGGCCGAGCGGGCCGGCGTGGCGACCTACTGCGTCACCATCGACCCGGGCGGGAACGACTACCTGCGCCGCATGTGCCCACCCCATCGCTACTCGGTGATCGAGGACGTGCATGCTCTGCCCGGCGAGCTGGCCAAGCTGTACCGGTCGCTCACGACCGCGCCGGCCGGTCGCGGCATGGGAGGCCCCCGATGAGGCTTGTTAGGGTCGGCCGTTCCGACGACGACGAGGTGATGCGATGCGAGTGGCGACGATCCGACGGGCCGACGGGAGCACGCGAGCGGTCCGGGTCGACGGCGACACGCTGACGATCCTCGACGCCGCCGACGTGGGTGAACTGCTGGCGGCCGGCGACGGCTGGCAGGCGCTCGTGGCCGGCGTGTCCGGTCCCAGCCTGGCGCTGGCCGACGCCACCCTCGCCACGCTGATCCCCCGCCCGCCGAAGGTGTGGTGCGTCGGCCTCAACTACGCCAACCACATCGCCGAGACGGGCCGGGAGAAGCCGGCGTTCCCCACGCTGTTCGCCAAGTTCGCCATCGCCCTCACCGGGCCGCACGACGCCATCGCCGTGCCGGCCACGAGCGACAGGGTCGACTGGGAGGTCGAGCTCGGCGTGGTCATCGGCCGCCCGGGCCGCGACGTGCCGGTCGAGCGGGCGCTCGACCACGTAGCCGGGTACACGGTCATCAACGACCTGTCGATGCGCGACTGGCAGAACCGCACGACGCAGTTCCTCCAGGGCAAGACGTGGGAGCGCGGCACCCCCGTGGGCCCGTGGATGGTGACCACCGACGAGGTACCGCCGGGCGGCAAGGGCCTGCGCGTGCGCACCACGGTGGACGACACGGTGATGCAGGACGACACCACCGACCAGCTCCTGTTCGACGTGCCCCACCTGGTGTCGTACCTGTCGAGCATCGCCTCGCTCGAGCCCGGTGACCTGATCGCCACGGGTACGCCCGGCGGCGTCGGCGCGGCCATGAAGCCGCCCACGTTCCTGCGGGCCGGCCAGACCATGCGCACCTGGATCGAGGGCATCGGCGAGCTGGTCAACCCCATCGTCGCCGGCTGAGGCGTGACGCGACGAGGCCCCGGCCGAGCGGCCGGGGCCTCGTTCGTCGTTCGCTACGAAACGGTCAGACGGCCAGCAGGTCGCGGGCGCCCGTGTCGGAGCTCGGGTGACGCAGCTTCGACATCGCACGCGCCTCGATCTGGCGGATGCGCTCACGGGTGAGGTTGAAGTGCTCGCCGACCTCTTCCAGCGTGCGGGGCTCGCCGCGGTCGAGGCCGAAGCGCAGCTTGAGGATCTCCCGCTCGCGCTCGTCGAGCGGGGCGAGCAGACGGCTGATCTCCTCGGGGAGCAGCGCAGTGGCGGCCACCTCGAACGGGCTCTCGGCCGAACGGTCTTCCACCACGTCGCCGAGCTCGGCGTCGCCGTCCTCGCGGAGCGGTTCCGACAGCGAGAGGGGCTCGGCGGCGAAGCGCAGGGCCTCGGTCACCTTGTCCTCGGGCATCTCGACCTCGGCCGACAGCTCGGCCAGCGTGGCCGGACGACCGAGCTTGAGCTCGAGCCGGGCGCGGGCCTTCTGCAGCCGGGCGAGGGTGTCGCCGGCATGCACGGGGAGGCGGATCGTGCGGCCCGTGTTGGCGATGCCGCGCGTGATGGCCTGGCGGATCCACCACGTGGCGTACGTGGAGAACTTGAAGCCCTTGCGCCAGTCGAACTTCTCGACGGCGTGCATGAGGCCGAGGTTGCCTTCCTGGATCAGGTCGAGCAACGGCAGGCCGGACGCCTGGTACTTCTTGGCGATCGACTCCACGAGGCGGAGGTTCGACTGCACGAACGTGCGTTCGGCATCCTCACCCTCTTTGGCCGTGCGGCGCAGCTCGCGCTTGCGGGCCGGAGTGATCTCCTTGCCGCCTTTGGCCAGCTGACCCTTCGCGGCGGCGCCGGCCTCGATGGCCTTGGCCAGACGAACCTCGTCATCCTTGGTGAGAAGGGGGTACTGGCCGATGTCCGTGAGGTACAGACGAACCAGGTCCTCTTCGTCGCGCTCAATGCGCTCCTTGGCCAAGATCAATGCTCCTTGTCACGCTGCGTCCGTTGCTGCCCACCGGACGTACCCGGGCCTCCGGAGGAGGCCTCTCGGGGTAGTTCAACCATACCGGTGAGGTCAACCCCCTCCACGGGCGACGCGCGCTAGCATTCCGCCGCTCTACGCCTCCGCCTCACCGCTGACGTCGCCCGAACGGGTGCCGACCGGGCACGAGCAGGCAGGATGGATCGATGGCCGACGAACCCGACGTGACCATCGTGACATTGGCCTTCGATGCGGCCGACGTCGGCGCGCTCGTCGCCGTCCTGTCCAAGTACGTGGTCCTGACGCGCATGGAGACCGGCTGCCGCAACGTCGACCTCTGCGCCAGCGTCACCACCCCGCAGCGCGTCGTGGTCATCGAGAAGTGGTCGTCGGCGGAGGCGCAACGAGCGCACTTCGATTCGGCCGTCATGGTCGAGATGGCCCAGGCCTGCACCGGCTTGCTGACGGGCCCGCCCGAGATCGACCTGCTCGAGGGCCTGAGCGCGCACGACCTCAACTGAGCCGCGCGAGATTGTCCGTGCGGTTGTCGATCGGGCGACCGCCCGTACGTCCACTCCCCAGCGGACCCGTTCGGGGCCGCACGACCCGGAGGTTCCCGCTGTGCGCTACATGCTCCTCATCTACTCCGACCCGTCGTCGTACGCCACCATGACCGAGGAGGACGGCGCCCGGATGATGGGCGAGTACTTCGCCTTCACCCAGGCCATCGTCGAGTCGGGCGAGTTCCTGGCGGGCGACCCGCTCCAGGGCATCGACACCGCTACCACGGTGCGGGTGCGCGGTGGCCAGCGCACCACCACCGACGGACCGTTCGCCGAGACGAAGGAGGTCCTCGGCGGGTACTACCTGGTGGACTGCGCCGATCTCGACCGCGCCCTCGAGCTCGCCACGAAGATCCCCCACGTGCGCAACGGCTCCGTCGAGGTCCGCCCCCTCCAGGAGCTGGGCCAGGCGTGAGGTGAACGAGGCCGACGCCCTGGAGCGGGCGTGCCGCCAGCACCGCGGCCGGGTGCTGGCCACGCTCATCCGCCTCTTCGGCAGCTTCGACGCGGCCGAGGAGGCGTTCCAGGACGCCGTGGTCGCCGCCTTGACGCGCTGGCCGCGCGACGGCGTTCCCCACGAGCCGGCGGCGTGGCTGCTCGTCACCGCCCGCAACCGCGCGCTCGACCGCATCCGCCGGGAGGGCCGACGGGCGGACAAGGAGCTGGCGGGCGAGGCGCCCTGGTTGCGGGCCGGTCCCGTCGACCCCGCCGACGTGGTGGCCGAGGCCGACGCGCTGTCCGTCCCCGACGACCGCCTCCGTCTCATCTTCACGTGCTGCCATCCTGCGCTCGCCGTCGACGCCCAGGTGGCGCTCACCCTCCGCACGCTCGGCGGGCTCACCACCACCGAGGTGGCGCACGCCTACCTGGTGCCCGAGGCGACCATGGCGCAGCGCATCGTGCGCGCCAAGGCCAAGATCGCCGGCGCCGGCATCCCCTACGCGGTCCCGGCGCGCGAGGCCCTACCGGAACGGCTCGGCGCGGTGCTGCAGGTCGTGTACCTCGTGTTCAACGAGGGCTACTCGGCCACGGCCGGCGAGGAACTCGTGCGCCACGAGCTGTGCGGCGAGGCCATCCGCCTCGGACGGCTGCTCGTGGAGCTGGTGCCCGACGAACCCGAGGTGGCGGGCCTGCTGGCGCTCATGCTGTTGCACGATGCCCGTCGCTCGACGCGGGTGGACGACGACGGTTCGCTCGTTCGGCTCGGCGACCAGGATCGCAGTGCGTGGGACCGCGACCAGATCGCCGACGGTGTCCGCCTGGTCGAGACCGCCATGTCGGCCCGCCGGATCGGGCGCTACCAGGTCGAGGCCGCCATCGCCGCCCTGCACGCGGAGGCGCCCACGAGCGACGCCACCGACTGGCCGCAGATCGCCGCGCTGTACGGCGTGCTCCACCGGCTGGCGCCCTCGCCCGTGATCGTGCTCAACCGCGCCGTCGCCGTGGCCATGGCCGAGGGGCCGCTTCGGGGGCTCCGCCTCGTCGACCAGGTCGCCGGAGACCCGTCGCTCGAACGCCTCCACCTCTACCACGCCACGCGCGGCCACCTGTTGGCCGAGTTGGGCCGGCGCGCCGACGCGGCCGTCGCGTACGAACGAGCGTTGGCGCTCGCCGGCACGACGGCCGAGCAGGACCTGTTGCGCGCCCGCCTGGCCGACCTGCGGGCGTGAGCGCGGCGGTCAGACCGCCGAGGAGCGCACCGTCAGCAGCACGCCGGCCACGGCCACGATGCTGCCGAGGACCGTCAGGAGGCCCGGGCGCTCGCCCAGCCCGGCCCACGCCACCACCACGCCCACCGGGGTCACGAGGGTCGACAGGCTGGCCGTGGTCGTCGCCGACAGGTCGCGCATCGCCCGGGCCAGCGCGGCGTAGATGAACGCCGACGACACCGCACCCAGCCACGCCACCTCGGCCCACCCCACTGCGGAGAGGCGGCCGAGCTCGTGGGCGCGCGGGAGCACCAGGACCACCATCACCGCCGCGCCGAGCACGGTCCCCGGCGTGTTCAACCACCACGGGTCGTAGCGGTCGGCCAGGGTACGCGTCGTGACCGTGACGGCCGACCAGACCACCGTGGCCCCCGCCACCGCCGCCAGGCCCGTCAGCGACGTGGCGGTGCGGGCGCCGGGGCCCCAGGACACGGCGACGACGCCGGCGAGGGACAGCCCGATGCCGACGGCCTGGCGCGGCCCGAGCCGATGCCCGAGGAGCAGCACCTCGGCCACGGCCACCAGCACCGGCATGAGCGCCAGAACGACGGCCCCCACCGCCACCGACACCCGGGCCTGGCCCCAGCTGAACAGCACGTGGAACCCCGCCGAGCCGCCGAGCCCGCACGCCACCAAGCGCAGCCGATCGGCCCGCTCTATCGGGCGACGGCGGCGGGGTTGCAGCGTCACCACCGTCACGAACGCCAGCGCCGAGAACACCACTCGACCGGTGGCCAGCGTGAGCGGCGACACGTCCCGCAGGACGACCTTGATGAGCGTGAACGCGAAGCTCCCCACCCCGATGGCGCCGGCCATGGCCAGCACCGTTCCCCGAAGCGGCGACGATCGTGAGGTGGAGGGGACGTCGACGGCCACGGCCGTCGAACGGTACCGGGCGCCGCGGGTCAGCGGGCTTTCATGCCTCCGTCGATCGGGATGGCGGCACCCGTCAGGAACACCGCGTCGTCGCTGCAGAGGAAGGCCATGAGCGCCACGACGTCCGCCGGGTCGCCGTAGCGGCCGAGCGGGATGCCGGCGGCGATCATGTCGTGCATCGACGTCGGGTCGTCGGGGTTCCAGCCCGACTCCAGCGAGCGCATCATGCGCGTCTCCACGGGCGACGGGCACACGGCGTTGACCCTGATCTTCATGGGTGCCAGTTCGATCGACGCCGTCTTGGTCATACCGATCACGGCCCACTTCGACGCGCCGTAGGCCACGATGCCGGGCGACGAGCCGAGACCCGCCACCGACGCCGTGTTCACGATCGCGCCGCCCCCTCGGGCCGCCATGGCCGGCGCGGCGTGCTTCATGCCGAGCCACACACCGCGCACGTTCACGGCCAGCACGCGATCGAAGTTCTCGACGGTCGACTCGGTCAGCGGTTTGACGATGCCCTCGATGCCTGCGTTGTTCACGAGGGCGTCGAGCCCGCCGAACGCCGACGTGGCGGCGGCCACGTAGCCGGCCACCTGGGCCTCGTCGGTCACGTCGGCGGCCGCGGCGATCGCCCGCGCGCCCGACGCGGTCAGCAGCCGCACCGTCTCGTCGAGCGCGGCGCCCGGCAGGTCGACGGCCACGACGGCCGCCCCCTCCGAGGCGAAGCGCTGGGCGGCCTCGCGGCCGATGCCTCCGGCGGCGCCGGTGACGGCCACCACCGTGTCGTCGAATCGTCCCCCGGTCATGCGCGGAACGTAGCAGCGTGGAGCGTGGCGCTCAGCCGCGCTGGCTCGGGGGCTGCGCCCCCGGACCCCATCTGCGCCCGGGTCGCTGGCGCTCCCACGGTCGCCGGCTTCGCTGCGCTCAGCCGAGGCCGAGCTGCTCGGCGCGCCGGCCGTAGAACTCGTCGATCGGGCCGAACTCGCGCTCGGTGGCGAACCGGCCCCGGGTCACCTCGACGATCTCGTCGTCGGAGGCGTCGAGGTCGAGCGGCTCGCCCTGGGGTTGGGCCACGTGCCACGGCGTGTCGATGAAGATCTCGACGCCGTTCTGCTCCGGGTCCCGGAAGTAGACCGACCAGGCGTTGCCGTGCGTCAGCGGCATGATGCCCGACACCCGCTCGTCGGCGTCGAGCGCCGCCTTCAGCGCCCGCAGGTCGGCGAGCGCGCCCGCCGAGCGGAACGCCAGGTGGTTCACGCTGTTCGACGGTTCCGGCTGCTTGCGGCCCGTGATGAACGCCACCTGGTGGTGGTGCGTGGCCGCCTGCGACAGGAACACGATCTCCTGGCGGCCGAGCGGCCCGCGGTCGGTCACCTCGAACCCGAGGGTCCCGGTGTAGAAGCCGATCATCGCCTCGACGTCGTGCACGTACAGCACGGCGTGGGCGACCTCGAGACGCAGTCCGGTGGTCATGGGCGCAGCGTAGTGCCCGTCGTCACGCCATCGGATCGGCGTCGGGCAGGCCCAGGAGGAACCGTCCGTGGTTCTCGTACGCCGACTCGTTCACGAGCAGGTGGCTCGCCACCGTCGACAGGTCGCGCTGCGAGCGCTCGAAGATCGAGCCCGTGCGCTGCGCCCCGCCCCCGGCGTAGCGCACCACGTCGGCCAGCACGTCCGCCGCCGTCCGCACCGTCAGCGCACCCGCCGCCCGGACGCGGGCCTCGTAGGCGCGCACGCCCGCCGGGTCGGCGTCGACGCGCGCCATCAGCTCGTGCCCCGACGCGATCATGAGCCCGCGCACCGCTTCGAGCCGCTGATCGGCCTCGCCGACGAAGGCGTGGAACGTGGCCCGCTGGGTGAGGGCCTGCGGGCGGGAGTACCCGCGTGTCGTGCCAGGCGCCTGCTCCACGAGCGCATCGAGCGCCCGGCGGGCGATGGCCACCGCCACTGCGGGGATCGTGAACCCGAGGTAGCCGACCGTGCCCGTGCGGAACTGACGACCACCGCGGCGGGGCGGCGCGCCTGCGGGCACGCAGCGCTCGGCGGGAACGAACGCGCCGTCGACGGTGAAGTCGTGGCTCCCGGTGCCTCGCATGCCGAGCACGTGCCAGGTGTCGGCGACGGCGACGTCACGCTTCGGCACGGCGCACAGGTGCACCCTACCGGGCCCGCCGTCGGCGCCCGGCAGGAAGCCGGTGACCATGACCCACGACGCGGCATGGATGCCGCTGCCGTAGCGGAACCGGCCGGTCAACCGGAAGCCTCCTGGCTCGGGCGTCAGGGCACCCGGGCGCAGTCCCCCGCCACCGCACACCACGGGTACCTCCCCGTCGGCGAACACCTCGGCCAAACCCGCGTCGGGCAGGTGGGCGCCGAGCATGCCCGCCGTGTCGGTGTAGATGAACAGGCACCAGGCGGCCGCCGCGCTCGACGCCGCCAATCGCTCGAACACCTCGAACTGCAGCGCCGGTTCCGCCTCGAACCCACCGAGCTCGGCGGGCACCTTCAGCGCCAGCAGACCGGCGCCGCGCAGCGCGTCGACCGTCGTGTCGGGCAACCGCCGCAGTGCGTCGCCGGCCTCCACGTCACCGCACAGGACCCCCGCGATGGCGTCGACCCGGGAGAACAGCTCGGCGCGCAGCGAGGGCTCCGTCATGCCGGCGCACCCTACCGGCGGGGGCGCCCCGGGCCGTCCGGCCTCAGACGACGGCGATCTCGTCCCCCGGGCGCACCTCGCCGGCGGTGACGACACGGGCGTTCACGCCGCGGGCCCGCACCGCCTTGCCCTCGGCGGAGTTCACGAACCGCATGGCATCGAGCCCGAACCGCTGCGTGAACTTGGCGCAGCCGAGGTGGGGCTGGTCGGTGATCTCGATGACGGCGGTGCCGATGCGCAGCTTCGTCCACGGGGGCAGCGCCTCCTCGCCGATGTCGAGGTCGACGTAGAGCTGGTCGCCGGCCAGCGGCCACCGCTCGCGGTCACCGGCGATGAGCGCGATGGCCGCCGCGCTCATGATGTTGAGCTGCATGTCGGGGTGCGGAGAGCCGTCGTCGGTCCGCCGGCTCGACCGCTGGTTCCACGTATCGCCGACGAGACCCAC
>JANPGL010000118.1:0-5018 GCA_031423915.1 Actinomycetes bacterium
ACGGTCGCCGGCTTCGCTGCGCTCAGCCGAGTTGGCTCGGGGGCTGCGCCCCCGGACCCCATCTGCGCCCGGGTCGCTGGCGCTCCCACGGTCGCCGGCGTCGCTGCGCTCAGCCGAGCGGGCGCCCGAGGATAGCCTCGAGCTCGGCGAGCGCGACGTCGGGGTCGCCGACCTTCACGGTCTGCATCCCGAGCGCCCGGGCGGGCTTCAGATTTATGCCGAGGTCGTCGAGGAACACGCACTCGTCCGGTGTCACCGAGAGAAGCTCGCACGCGATCTCGTAGAAGCGGGTCTCGGGCTTTCGGCACCCGACCTTGCTCGACTCGACCACCACGTCGAAGCGGGCCATCACGTCGGCGACGCGCGCCTTGCGGGAGCTGTCGCCGCCGCTCGACGCCGCGCCGTCGCCCTTGTCGGCCACGTTGTTCGTGAGGCAGGCGATGGCCAGGCCGTGCTCCTTGCAGGCGTCGAGGGCCCGAACCATCTGGGGGCGAACCTCGCCGGCCAGCAGCTCGATGACCCGGGCGCCCGACAGGTGTTCCGCCGCTCCCGTCGTGTCGATGGTGCGTGCCTCCACCTCGAACGCGGCCGCGAAGCCGGCCAGGTCGAGCTCCGCCCGCTCGAGCTGGGCCCAGGCGTTGCGGTCGGGGTCGGTGGCGTTGACACCCCGGATGAACCCCGTGGGCAGGCCGAGCTCGGCCTCGTAGCGGGCGAACGCCTCGAACGGGCTGGTCAGGATGACGCCGCCGAAGTCCCACAGCACGGCCCGGATGTCCTTGGTTCCCATGTCGCCCGTCCTCTTGTGTCGCCGACCGTTCCGAGGCCGGGATCGTAGGGGTCGCGCGCCGGGCGGACCAGCGCTCGATGTGGCCGGTTCATCGGGCCAGGTCAGCGCCGATCCTCCATCGCGGGCGAGGACCATGCTTGACTGTCGCTTGATATGTCCAGACACGTCGTCGTCGACGGCTCCAACATCGCCACCGAAGGCCGCACACTGCCGAGCCTGCACCAGCTGAACGAAGCGGTCATGGCGTTCATGGCGGAGTACCCGGACGACAAGGTGACGGTCGTGGTCGATGCCACGTTCGGTCACCGTGTCGACCCTTCCGAGGTTCCGGAGTTCAACGCCGCCATCGAGAACAACGAGCTCGTCTGCCCGCCGGCCGGTGCCGTCGGTCGTGGCGACGCGTTCCTCCTGGCCATCGCCCACAAGGTGGGTGCGTCGATCCTCTCGAACGATTCGTTCCAGGAGTTCCACGGCGAGCACGCGTGGGTCTTCGACGAGGGCCGGCTCATCGGTGGCAAGCCCGTGCCCCACGTCGGTTGGGTGTTCGTGCACCGCACGCCGGTGCGCGGACCGGTGAGTCGACGCGCCGTCAAGGGCAAGAAGGTCGGGAGTCGGGAGGCGAAGCACACCCGTCCCACGTTGGCCGCGTCGCTGCCCATGCCCGTTCCGAAGTCCCCGCCGCCGCGGGCGCCGCGGGCGGCCAAGGAGCCCAAGGAGGCCGCCGGCACCGGTGGTCGCTCCGGCGGGCGTTCCGGTGGTCGGTCGGCGGCGACGCCAGCGCCCGCCGAGCAGGTGGCTCCTGCGGCCGGTGGGCGCGCCGAGCACGTGAAGGCTGCCCAGCCGGCCACGCCCGGCAAGACCGCCTTCGTCAACGAGTCGTTGCCGTTCCTCACGTTCGTCGGTGCTCATCCGGTCGGTGCCGTGGTCGAAGGCGAGATCGAGTCCTACTCGTCGCACGGCGCCTACGTGACCGTCGGCGACACCCGCTGCTACATCCCGCTGCGCTACATGGCCAACCCGGCACCGCGCGCCGCTCGCGAGGTGCTCAAGCTCGGGCAGCCGTACTCGTTCGTGGTCGTCAGCTTCAACGCCGGCCGTCGGAGCGTCGACCTGGCGCTCCCGGACCACGTCCCGACCGACATCCAGGTGGCGGTGCCTTCTGCGCCGTCGTCGAGTGGCCGGGGCCGAGGCCGTGGTCGCCGCGGTGCCGACGCCGCGCCGGTCGTCGACCCGTCCGAGGCGGCAGCGTCCGTCGAGCCGACCACCGGATCGGTCGCGCCGCCGGCCGCGCCCGCCTCTGGCCGGCGCGGCCGCACCAAGACGCCCGCTCCCGCCGCCAGCTCGACCCCGGCCGTCCCCGAGGCCTCCACCTCGGCACCTGAGGGTGGCGGCCGTGGCCGTGGCCGTCGTGCGAAGGCCCCGTCGGCGCCCGCGGTCGCCCCCGTCGTCGAGCCGACGACGGTCGGCAAGGTCGCCAGGGCGGGCAAGGTCGCCAAAGCGGGCAAGGTCGCCAAAGCCGCCGCGGAGCCGTCAGCGCGCCGCCCGGCCAAGCCAGCGAAGACGCCGGCACCGGCCAAGGTCGGCCGGGCGAAGCCGGCCCCGGCGCCCACCAAGGTGGTCGCGGCCAAGGTCGTGCGCGCCAAGGCCACCGCCAAGACCCGGCCCGCCAAGACGGCCCCGGCTCCGAAGGCTGCGCCGCCCAAGGCGACCGGGGCGAAGGCCGCACCGGCCAAGGCCACGAAGGCTGCCAAGCCTGCGACGTCGAGCCAGACGGCCGGCGCCAGGGCGGTCAAGGCGGCGGGCGCCAAGGGCGCCAAAGCGCCCGCGACGAAGGCCGTCAAGGCCCCGGCGGCGAAGGCCGCCACCCCAGCCAAGTCCGGCGCCAAGAGCGGCGCCGCGGCCAAGACCGGCAGCGCGGCGAAGAGCGGCACCTCGGTCAAGAAGGCCGCAGCCAAGCGCAGCCGCTGACCACGCCGGCCGGGCGTGCTCGGCGCCGGCGCGATCGGTATCGTCGCCAGGTGCGCCTGGCCACCTGGAACGTCAACTCGCTGAAAGTCCGGATGCCGCGCGTCGAGGCGTGGCTGACCGAGGTGCAGCCCGACGTCGTGTGCATGCAGGAGACGAAGCTGGCCGACGGCGCCTTCCCGGCGCTGGCGTTCCAGACGCTGGGCTACGAGTCGGCCCACCACGGGCAGGGCCAGTGGAACGGTGTGGCCATCCTGTCGCGCGTCGGCATCGCCGACGTGGTCCACAACTTCGCCGACGGTGACGCCCCCGACGCCGAGGCCCGCGTGATCTCGGCCACCTGCGGCGGGGTGCGCGTCACGTCGGTCTACGTACCCAACGGCCGCGCCCTCGACAACGACCACTACCGCTACAAGCTGGCGTGGATGGAGCGGTTGCGGGCTCACGTCGCGGCCACCTGCGCCACCGACCAGCCGGTGGTGGTGGCCGGCGACTTCAACATCGCCCCCGACGACCGCGACGTGTGGGACCCAGCGGCGACGGCGGGGGCCACCCACGTGTCGCCGCCCGAACGCGAGTCGCTGGAGCGGCTGCAGGCGTGGGGACTGCGGGACGTCTTCCGTGAGCATCACCCCGAACCGAGGTTGTACTCGTGGTGGGACTATCGCGCCGGCGACTTCCACCAGGGCCGCGGCATGCGCATCGACCTGGTGCTGGCCAGCGCGCCGTTCGCCGACCGGGTGCGCTTCTGCGTGATCGACCGCAACGCGCGCAAAGGGCAGCAGCCGTCGGACCACGCACCGGTCGTGGTCGACACCGTCGAACCGTGAGCGTTCGCCCGTGACCGACTCCGACGAGCCGTTCCTGCCGCCCGACGCGGCCACGCTGGCCGAGCGCCTGGCCATGATCGACGCGCCGCTCGACGACGCGGGCGAGGCGCGGCGTGTGTTGGCCGGCGTCGTGCGCGACGTCGTCCAGGCGCTGACCAGCACGGTGCCCGACGGCCCGTCGAGCGCCCGGGCCGTCGCCCATGCCCGGGCCTTGCTGGACGAGCTGCGCGGCGCCGCCCCTCGGCCGCACGACGACCTCGACTACCAGGCGTACAGCCCGATGGTGGGCCGGTCCAACCCGCTGGCGCCGCCGTTGCAGCTGCGCGCCGACGACACGGGGGTGCACGGCACGGCCGTGTTCGGAGACGCCTACGAAGGCCCGCCCGGGCACGTGCACGGCGGCTACGTGGCGTGCATGCTCGACGAGATCCTGGGGTTCGTGCAGTCCCTCACCGGCAACCCGGGCATGACGGCGCGCCTGTCGATCACCTACCGGGCGCCGACGCCGCTGCACGTGCCGCTCCGGCTCGAGGCCAAGGTGCTCGAGGTCGACGGGCGCAAGATCCTCACCAAGGCGACGGTGCACGCCGGCGACCGTCTGTGTGCCGAGGCCGACGGCCTGTTCCTGTCGATCGGGCGCGAGCGGTTCGAGGCGATGGCGGCCATCCGCACACGCCGCCACGACCACGCCTGAGCGTGGTGTCGGGCGCGCGTCGTTGGCGGGGTCAGCGGGCGGCGGTGGCGACGACCTCGAGCAGCCGGGTCCCGAAGCGGCGCGCCGCCTGGGGCGAGAGGCCGGGGACGGCGGCCAGGTCGTCGGGTGAGCGGGGCTGGCGTGCGGCCACGGCGGCCAGCACGGCGTCGGCACAGACCACCGTGGGCGGCACGCCGGCGACGCGCGCCGCCGCGGCGCGCCACGCCTGCAGCGCCTCGAGCACCGGCTCGCGTTCCGGGCGGAGGCGCGGCCGGCGCGCCTCGGGCGGGGGCGGGGTGGGCGTGTCGTCGCCGGGTGCGGGCAGACGATCGAGCCAGGGGGTTCGCCTCCGGGTCTGCGCACCGCCGCCCAGCGTCCGCAGCTCGGCCCAGGTGAGGTGGAGGCGCTGCTCGGCCCGCGTCATGGCCACGTACAGGAGGCGGCGTTCCTCCTCGGGGTCGGCCGCGCCGGCGTGGGGCACCATGCCGTCCTCGCAGCCGGCCACCACCACGACCGGCCACTCCAGACCTTTGGCGGCGTGGAAGGTGGTGACATCGACCGCGCCCGGACCGAGGCCCCGCTCGTCGCCCTCGAGCGCGCCCCGCAGGGACGCCATGGACGCGGCCGGCTCCTCGATCACGGCCCGGCGCGCCGCCTCGACGACCCGCGCCAGCGCCTCGGGCCGTTGCGGCGCCTCCCCACCCGAGGCGGCGTCGTCGAGGTCGGCCAGCCAGTCGCGCAG
>JANPGL010000119.1:0-2544 GCA_031423915.1 Actinomycetes bacterium
GCTGCGGGCCCCTTTCGTCGTTTTCGTCTCCAACTCTGGTGGGACTAGAAGTCCTCCATGCCTCCGCCGCCCATACCGCCGCCGCCGTTGTCCTTCTCCGGCTTGTCGGCGATGACGGCCTCGGTGGTGAGGAACAGCGCCGCGATCGATGCCGCGTTCTGCAGCGCCGAGCGGGTCACCTTGGCGGCGTCGATGACACCGATCTTCACCAGGTCTTCGTACACACCGGTAGCGGCGTTGAGGCCCTCGGCGCCGGTGAGGTTGCGCACCTTCTCGACGACCACACCGCCTTCCATGCCGGCGTTCTCGGCGATCTGCTTCAGCGGGGCCTCGAGCGACTTGGCCACCAGGCGGGCGCCGGTCGCCTCGTCACCGGTGAGGGTGGCGGCGAGCGCCAGCACCGCGGCCTGCGAACGCAGCAGCGCCACGCCGCCGCCAGGCACGACACCCTCTTCGATGGCCGCCTTCGTCGTCGACACGGCGTCCTCGATGCGGTGCTTCTTCTCCTTCAGCTCCACCTCGGTGGCGGCGCCGACCTTCAGCACGGCCACGCCACCCGACAGCTTGGCCAGGCGCTCCTGCAGCTTCTCCCGGTCGTAGTCCGAGTCGGTGTTCTCGATCTCGGTCTTGATCTGGGCGATGCGGCCCTTGATGTCGTCCTCGTCGCCGTTGCCCTCGACGATGGTCGTCTCGTCCTTGGTGATGAGGATCTTCTTCGCACGGCCGAGCAGGTCGAGCGTCACGTTCTCGAGCTTCAGGCCCACCTCTTCGGTGATGACCTGGCCGCCGGTGAGGATGGCCATGTCCTGCAGCATCGCCTTGCGGCGCTCGCCGAAGCCCGGGGCCTTGACGGCGGCCGACTTGAACGTGCCACGGATCTTGTTGACCACGAGCGTCGCCAGGGCCTCGCCCTCGACGTCCTCGGCCAGGATCACCAACGGCTTGCCCGTCTGCATGACCTTCTCGAGCACGGGGAGCATGTCGCGCACCGACGAGATCTTCGAGCCGACGAGCAGCAGGTACGCGTCGTCGAGGACGGCCTCCATGCGCTCGGGGTCGGTGACGAAGTAGGGCGAGATGTAGCCCTTGTCGAAGCGCATGCCCTCGACGAGGTCCATGTCCATCCCGAACGTCTGCGACTCCTCGACGGTGATGACGCCGTCCTTGCCCACCTTGTCGATGGCCTCGGAGATCATCGCGCCGATCTCTTCGTCGGCGGCCGAGATGGAGGCGACCTGGGCGATCTGCTCCTTGGAGTCGACCACCTTCGACAGGTCCTTGATGCTGGCGACAGCGGTGGCCACGGCGGCCTCGATGCCCTTCTTCAGGGTCATCGGGTTGGCGCCGGCGGCCACGTTGCGCAGGCCCTCGTGGACCATCGACCAGGCGAGCACCGTGGCGGTGGTGGTGCCGTCACCGGCGACGTCGTCGGTCTTCTTGGCGACTTCCTTGACCAGCTCGGCGCCGATCTTCTCGTACGGGTCCTCGAGGTCGATCTCCTTGGCGATGGAGACACCGTCGTTCGTGATGGTGGGCGCGCCCCACTTCTTCTCGAGGACGACGTTGCGGCCCTTCGGGCCGAGGGTGACGCGCACGGCGTCCGCGAGCTGGTTCATGCCCGACTCGAGAGCCCGGCGGGCCTGCTCGTCGAAGGCGATCATCTTGGCCATTGGGTGGTCCTCCGTTGGACGCTTAGGCAAGCACTCAGGTGGATCGAGTGCTAGCACTCTACCCCGGCGAGTGCTAACGAGACAATCCGGGCGCGGCGGCAAGCTCGGTCGCCGTCGCCGACCCGTCGCCCCCGGCGCTGGTGCGTTTGCGCCCGGCCCTGGAAGGAAACGCACCAGCGTCAAGCGGCCGGCGTCACCCGAGCTTCGACCAGCCGGCCGAGCACCCATTCGGGCCGTCCGACGACGTCGGCGTAGGTGAACGACAGCACCCGCCGCCCCGCCAGCGTCAGCTCGGTGTGGCGCTGAGCGTCCGCCTGCACCCGGCGCCGACTCGAGTGGGTCGCGTGGCCCATCACTTCGATCACGACTTTCGGGACCGAACAGGAAGTCGACCCTGGCCACGTGTCGGCCGTCGCGCCGGTGCACGACCTGAGTGGCGGGCCGCCCGAGCCCGACGCGGCGGACCAGGCGGAGGAACCGGCGCTCGAGATGGCCCTCGCCGCCGGAATCGACGAGGGCGTCGAGCAGGGTGCGCCCGCCGTTGACGCCGGTGGTGTGGACGCGGAACGCGCGCTCGCACAGCCTCGACTCGGCAACGAGCCGCAGGCGGATGGCCGAGTCGATGGCGTTCTCGGTCTCGGCTCGGGTGAACCCGAAGATCGGTGACTCGAGGATCAGACGCTCGGCGCGCAGCACGCGCAGCCCATCGATCCGCATCACGTCCGAGCGTTCGATCGGCCGACGGGTCGTGTGGAGCTCGATGCCCGCCGGGGCGCGAGTCCGGCGGTGGTCCCGGTCGAGGAGCATCAAAGCGGCTGACGGCAAGATTCGCGCGGGGGCGACGGACGCGCAATTTGGTGATGAGGGTTCGCGC
>JANPGL010000120.1:0-11076 GCA_031423915.1 Actinomycetes bacterium
GCGAGTGCCATCCAGACTCGGCCGGTGACGTTGTCCGCGGGCGTGGCCACCGCCTCGTTCTCGATCACCGGTCTCACCGCCGGCGAGACGCTGCGAGTAGCGCTCGAGAACGTGACGGCCACGGCGAAGGCGCCGAACAACGCGCTGAACTTCTGGTACACCGGATCGGCCGGAGCCGCCACCGGTTCGGTGACGAGCAGCAACCCGTGCGCCTGGAAGGACCCGACGCACCTGGTCGACCCGCCGGCGGGCGCCGACATGATCGGCTGGATCGCCCCCTGAGCGATCAGGCGTAGAAGGGGTTCTCGCCCGACGTGTGGTCGGTGGCGTCGATCACCTTGCTGATGGCGGGGACGTTGTCCTTGATCATCACCTGGACGCCCTCGAGCATGGTCAGGCGGCTCATCGAGCACCCGTGGCACCCGCCACCCATCGTCAGGTAGGCCCGGCCGTCGCCGTCGTGGCCGACGAACGTGACGAAACCGCCGTGGGCGGCCAGCGCCGGGTTGACCTCGCGCTCGATGACGGCGCGCACCTCGTGCGCCACGTCGTCGTCCAGGTGCAGACCCTCGAGGGTGATGGGCCGGGGCTTGTTCGGGTTCCGCAGGATCAGGCCGTCGAGCTCGTAGTCGAGCGTGGCGCCCTCGAGGTTCGGCACGTCCTTCGACGGGATGATCACCCGGATGCCGCCGTGGTTCTTCACGATGTCGCTCAGCGCCGCCTTGGCGGTCTCCTGGAACGACAGGTCGTACGTGAAGTCGGTGCCCTCGTCCGACAGGATCTCGAGCCGGATGCCGAGCGCGGCGCCTTCGGGCTCGGTGTCGCGCAGCTCGATCAGCTTGGCCCGGGCCACGTCGGTCACGCTGATGATGTCGTCCTCGGCCGGTGCAGCCGGGGCTTCGGGGGCGAACGGCGAGGTGGGCGATTCGGTGGTCACGCCTTCGACGCTACCGCCGGTCCCGCTCGATGGCGATGCCGGGCCTCGGGCCGGTCAGGGCGCCGCGGCCGCCAGGCGGTCGAGGGTGCGAGCCAGCCGCAACGACTCGGCCGTGCCGAACAACGGCGCGTCACCCTTGCGGACGATGCCCCAGAACGCGTCGACCATGCCCCGGTAGGCGTTGCCACCGGCGCAGGTGAACCGGTCGACCGAGTCGTCGGGCCGGGTCACTTCGATGGCCGTGTCGTCCTCGGAGGGGAACCAGGCCCGCGGGCGACGCAGCACCCCGTTCGTGCCCACCAGCTCCTGGTTCCGGCGGTGAGGGGCCTCGAAGCTCGTCTCGACGAGCGCCCGGAAGCCCTGGCCGAGCGTCGGGCCGAAGTCGAGCCAGCCCGACAGCGACACCTCGACCCCCTCCGTGCTGCGGCGGGCCGCCGATGTCACGCGCTGGGGCTCGCTGCCGGCGAACCACAGCAGGGGGCCGACCACGTAGCAGCCCAGGTCGAGCAGCGACCCGTTCCCGAGCACCGGGTCGTAGCGATGGTCGACGCCGGGCCGAGCGTGGGTGTAGGTGAAGGCGTGATGGGCGAAGAGCAGCTCCCCCAGCTCGCCTTCGGTCACCAGCTGCTGGACCAGCTGGTTGGCCGGGTGGAACGGGCTGGCGTACGCCTCGACGAGCACCCGACCGGCGGAGGCGGCGGCCGAGTGCATCTCGGCGGCCTCGGCCTCGGTCATGCCCAGCGGCTTCTCGCACAGGACGTGCTTGCCGGCGGCCAGCGCCTCGAGCACCCAGCGGTGATGGAGCCCGTTCGGCAGCGGCACGTAGACCGCCTCGACCGCCGGGTCGCGCAGCAGCTCGGCGTAGGTCCCATCGCCGCCGTCGGCGTCGCGGCTGGCGCGGGCGACCACCTCGTGGCGATCGCTGGCCGCCAGCTGCGGCTCGATCGACTGGAGCCAGATGTGGGAACGGGCGCCGAGCACGCCCCAGCGGATCGGATCGGCCATGGGGACGACGTTAGCGGCGCGGCGACCGCCCCCGGAGGCGGTCAGTAGACGGCGAGGGCCCCGCCGCCGTCGCACTCGATGCGCTGACCCGTCACGTAGCCGGCGCCCTCGCTGCACAGCCACAGCACGACGCGGGCCACGTCGAGCGGCTGGCAGACCCGCCCGAACGGCGACGTGGCGTCGAGGGTGCGCATGTCGAGCTCGGCGACGCCGCGCATGGCCTTCGACAGCCGGACGCCCATGTCGGTCTCGACGATGCCCGGGGCCACCACGTTGACGTGGATGTCGTGCTTGCGCTCCTCCTTGGCCAGCGTGAACGCCAGCGCCTCGAGCGCCGCCTTGCCCATGTTGTACGGCGCCCCGTTGCCCATGTTGTGGCTCGTGGCCACCGACGACACCATGACGATGTCACCCCGGGCGCAGGTCCGCATCGAGGGCACGACGAGGCGGCACAGGTGGTGCGGCCCGAGGGCGTGGGTGGCCACCACGCGGCCCATCTCGACCGGGTCGGTGTCGGCCACGCTCAGGCCCCGGCTCGCCACGCCGCCGTTGTTCACGAGGATCGACACCGGGCCGAGGTCGGCCAGGACGGCGGCGACCATGGCAGCGTCCTGCTCGGGGTCGTCGACGCTGGCCTGGTAGGCGCGGGCGACGCCGCCGGCGCGCTCGATGGCCTCGACCGTCTCGCGGGCGCTGTCGGCGTCGCGCCGGTAGTTCACGGCGATGTGCGCACCGTTGGCGGCGAGCAGCTCCGAGATGCCGCGGCCGATGCCGCGGCCCCCACCGGTCACCAGCGCCACGCGTCCATCGAGCTCGCCCACGGTCTCCCCCTCACTGCCCTCGGCCGGGCCCCATGTGACAACCTAGGCCGGTGCAAGAGGGCAGTCGCAAAGCAATCATCGCCGCGTTCTTCGCGAACCTCGGGATCGCCGTGGCGAAGTTCGTCGGCTTCCTGATCACCGGTTCCGCCGGGCTCCTGGCCGAGGCCGGCCACTCCGTGGCCGACACCGGCAACCAGGGTCTGCTCATGCTCGGCTCGAAGCGAGCCAAGCGAGACGCCTCGAGCCAGCACCAGTTCGGCTACGGCCGCGAGCGCTACTTCTGGGCCTTCGTCGTGGCCCTGGTGCTCTTCTCCATGGGTGGTCTCTTCGCCATCTACGAGGGCGTGCAGAAGCTCCGCCACCCGCACGAGACCGAGAACGCCATCGTGGCCTTCGCCATCCTGCTGCTCGCCGTCGCGCTCGAGTCGTACTCGTTGCGCACGGCGCTGAAGGAGGCCGCGCACCTACGCCACGGCAAGAGCCTGTGGCAGTTCATCCGCACCGCCAAGCAGCCCGAGCTGCCCGTCGTGCTGCTCGAGGACATCGGTGCGGAGGCCGGCCTGGTCGTGGCGCTCGGCGGGCTCACCATGGCCGAGATCACGGGCAACGCACGGTGGGACGCGGTCGGCTCGCTGGCCATCGGCATCCTGCTCGTGGTCATCGCCATCGTGCTCGCCATCGAGACCAAGGGTCTCCTCATCGGCGAGGCCGCCGACCCCGAACAGGGAGAGGCACTGCGGGCGGCCTTCTGCGCCGAACCGCCCGTGCGCCGCCTCATCCACATGCGCACCGAGCACCTCGGCCCCGACGAGCTGCTCGTCGCCGTGAAGCTCGAGTTCGACGCGACCCTCACGTTCGCCGAACTGGCGAACGCCATCGACGCCGCGGAGCAGCGCGCCCGAGCCGCCGTACCCACGGCCAAGCTCATCTACGTCGAACCGGACGTCTACCGAGACACCGCTCCGACGTGAAGGCCCGGCTGCAGCACCGCCATGCCGGCGTCGCCGCCATCGGCGTGGCGCTGTTCACCCTGTCGTGGGGTTCCACCATCGTCAAGGAGACGGGCTCCCCCGGCTCGGTGGTGGCCTTCTACCGGCTCACGATCGCGTCGGTGGTGTGGCACGTCATCCTCCGGATGCGTGGCATGTCGCTGACCAGACGCCAGTGGAAGACCGTCGCTCCGGCCGGCGTCCTGTTCGGCATCAACCTCGTGTGCTTCTTCACGGCGGTGCGCCTCACCCGCATCGCCAACGCCGAGTTCACCGGCACGATGGCGCCCGCGCTCGTCGTGCCGTTCGCGGCGTGGCGGCTGAAGGAGAAGGTGGCGCTGCGCACGATCCTGCTGGGTGTAGTGGCTTTGGCCGGTGTGTCGCTGATCCTGCTCACGGCGGCCAAGGGCGGCAGCTCGCGGCGCGGCGACGTGCTGGCCGCCTGCGCGGTCGTGTCGTGGTCGGCCTACCTGCTCGTCACCAAGCGGGCGCGACGCGGCATCGACACGAACGTGTTCATGGCCGTCATGAGCACCGTCGCCGCCGTCGTCGTGGCGCCGGTGGCCATCTCGTCGGGTCACCTCGGCGACGTGAGCACCAAAGGCTGGCTGCTCATCGCCCTCATGGTCGTCACGTCGGGCATGGTGGCCCACGGGCTGCTGGCGTGGTCGCAGCAACGGGTGCCCGTTTCGACGATCTCGATCATGCAGCTGGCCCAGCCCGGCATGTCGACGCTGTGGGCGTTCCTGGTGCTGAACGAGTCGGTGCGAGGCATCCAGCTCGTGGGCATGGCGGTCGTGTTGGTCGCGGTCGGGTTCATCGCCCGGGAAGCGGCACGCAACGCGCCGCCGGTGGTGCTGCCGGCCGATGCGGCGGCCGCCGCCACCTAGCGCTACGCTGAACGGCACAAGAACAACGGGGAGCTCGGAGGTACGCCGGGCTGAGAGGGTGGCCGACCGTCACCGACCCGAGAACCTGATCTGGGTAATGCCAGCGGAGGGAAGCGGTGCAGCACGCGGTGGTCGTCGTCGGAGGTGCCTCGCCCGATGCGCGCGTGGCGGCGCGTCTCGGCGCGGTCGACCTCGTGGTCGCCGCCGACTCCGGGTATGACCATGCGCGCCGCATGGGCCTCGCCGTCGACGTGCTCGTGGGCGACCTCGACTCGATCAGCGCGGTCGGGCTGGAGCACGCCACCGCCACCGGTGTGCACATCGAACGACATCGACCGGAGAAGGACGCCACCGACACGGAGCTGGCGCTGGCGTACGCCGTGCACGCCGGCGCCACTCGGTTGACGCTCGTGGCCGGCGCCACCGGCGACCGCTTCGACCATTCGCTGGCCGTCGTGTTCGCGCTCGGTCACCCCATGCTGGCCGCGCTCGAGGTCGACGCCTGGTTCGGCACGGCGGCCGTGCACGCCCTTCACGGCCCCACTCGTCGGGCGCTGACCACGCGACCGGGCGAGGTGGTGACCCTGCTCCCCGTCGGCGGCGACGCCGCCGGCGTCACCACCGAGGGGCTGCGCTACCCCCTGCGCCACGAGCGGCTCGACCCGACGTCGAGCCGCGGCGTGTCCAACGAAGCGCTCGGCGCCGCGGTGGCCGTCACCGTCGACGCCGGGTGCCTGCTCGTCATCCGACCGGAGGTCCTCCCATGAACCGTTCCCGTACCCGTCTGCTCGGCGTCGCCGTCCTGAGCGGCCTGCTCGTGACCGCCTGCGGCTCGAGCGGCGGCTCGTCGTCGAAGGGCGTGACGCTCACGCTCGTGACCCACGACTCGTTCGTCGCCACCGATGCGGTGCTGGCCGAGTTCACCACGCAGACCGGCATCAAGCTCGACGTGCCCAAGGGCACCGGCGACGCCGGCAGCGTGCTGGCGAAAGCCATCCTGGCCAAGGGGAAGCCCGAGGGCGACGTCCTGTGGGGCGTCGACAACACGCTCCTGTCGAAGGCGGTGGCGTCGAAGGCGTTCGCGCCGTACGAGTCGAAGGCGCTGGCATCGCTCGACGCCAGTGCGGTGGCGCTGGTGCCCGGCCACGAGCTCACCCCGGTGGACCGTGGCGACGTGTGCGTCAACGTCGACACGGCGTACTACGCGGGGGCCGGCAAGGGGCCGGCGCCGGCCACGCTCGACGACCTGGCCAAGCCGGCGTACAAGGACCAGCTCGTGGTCGAGAACCCGGCCACGTCGTCGCCGGGTCTCGCCTTCCTGCTGGCCACCATCGCCCGGTACGGCGAGAGCGGATGGAAGGACTACTGGAAGGCGCTGCGAGCGAACGGCGTGAAGGTGACCGACGGCTGGACGGAGGCCTACTCGACCGACTTCTCGGGCTCTGCAGGCAAGGGCCCGCGTCCGCTCGTCGTCAGCTACGCGTCGTCGCCGGTCGCCGAGGTCGTGTTCGCCGCCGACCCCAAGCCGACCGAGCCGCCCACCGCGTCGTTCACCGACGGCTGCTTCCGCCAGGTCGAGTTCGCCGGCGTCCTGGCCGGCACCAAGCACGAGGCGGAGGCCCGCAAGCTCGTCGACTTCCTGGTGTCGAAGACGTTCCAGGAGGACATGCCGCTCAACATGTTCGTGTCGCCCGTGCTCACCGGCGCCACCGTGCCCGCGGACTACCAGAAGTTCACGGCGACCCCGGCACAGCCCCTCACGGTGGCGCCGGCCCAGATCGCCGCCGACCGCGACCGCTGGGTGGAGGAGTGGACGACGCTCGTGCTGCGCTGACCGAACGCCGGGTCGCCGGCCGCAGCCCGCTGGCCCCGTCGGCGGGCGTGATCGTCGCGCTCGCCGCGCTGCCGCTGGCGGTGCTGGCGGGCGGGTTCGTCTGGCCGCTCGTCGCCATCGGTCGACGCGCGCTCGGCGCCGACGGGTTGGGCGACGTGCTCGGCTCGTCGACGACGTGGCGCGTGGTGTGGTTCACACGTGGCAGGCCGCGGCGTCGACGGTGCTGACGTTCCTGGCCGCGTTGCCGCTCACCATCGTGATCGGGCGCTACCGCTTCGCGGCGCGCCGTCTGGTCCTGGCGCTCGTGACGACGCCGTTCGTGCTGCCGACCGTGGTGATGGGCACGGCCGTCGGCGCCTCGCTCCCCGACCGGTGGCGCACGGGCGTCCCGGCCGTGCTCGTGGCCCACGCCGCCATGAACGTGGCCGTCGTGGTACGCACCGTCGGCCTGGCGTGGGCGCGCCTCGACCCCCGCTACGCCGACGCGGCACGCACGCTCGGCGCCGGGCGCCGCCACGTGCTGCGCACCGTCGTGGCGCCGCTGCTGCGAGGACCGCTCGTGGCGGCGGCAGCGCTCGTCTTCCTGTTCACCTTCACCTCGTTCGGGATCATCCGGATCCTCGCCGGGCCCCGTCACCCCACGCTCGAGGTGGAGCTGTGGCGTCGCGCCACCCAGGCCGACATCGGTCGGGCCGCCGGCCTCGGCCTGCTCCAGCTCGCCGCCGTGATCGTGACGCTCGTCGTGTGGCAGCGGGCGTCGCGCGCGGGCGGCGTGGGACGCTCCTCCCGCGGGCTCGACGAGCTCCGCCGGGCCCGCGGCCGCGGCGAGCGCGCCGCGGTGGCGACGGTGTGCACGCTGACCGTCGGCGCGTTGGCCCTGCCGTTCGCCCGCCTCGTGCAACGCTCGCTCCGGGTTGGCGACCACTACGGGCTCGACTGGTACCGCTCGCTGCGCACCTCGGGCGCCGGCACCACACGAGCGTTGAAGCCGTTCGCCGCCATGACGACGACGCTCACCAACGCGCTCGTCGCCGCGCTCGTCGCCACCGTGGTCGGCACGCTCGCCGCCTACGCCATCGCCGGCCGCCGGCGCGGTGCGGCGCTCCTCGATGCCGGGCTGATGCTGCCCCTCGGCACCTCCGCGGTCACGCTCGGGCTCGGCGTCTTCCTGGCGTTCGGTCGCCCGCCGATCGACCTGCGCGCCAGCCCGTTCCTCGTGCCCGCCGTCCACGCGCTCGTCGGCATCCCGTTCGTGCTGCGCACCGTGCTGCCGGCGATCCGGGCCGTCGACGCCCGCCTCGGGGAGGCGGCGGCGACGCTCGGCTCGACGCGGTGGCGGGCGTGGTGGACGGTCGAGCTGCCGCTCGTGCGCCGGCCGATCATGGCGGCCGCCGGGTTCGCGGCCGCCGTCTCGCTCGGCGAGTTCGGCGCCACGAGCTTCCTGGCCCGCAGGGCCACCACCACCGTGCCCGTGGCCATCGTCGACCTGCTCGGCCGCCCCGGCGCCGCCAACGTCGGCCAGGCCCACGCGCTCGCCGTGCTGCTGGCCGTCGTCACCGCGGCGGTCTTCCTGGTGGCCGACGCCGGCGACCGGCAAGGCTGGTGAGCGTGTCTCCCACCGGCCTCGAGGTGCACGGCGTCACGGTCCGCTTCGACGGCCGCACCGTGCTCGACGATCGGTCGCTCTACGTGCCGCACGGCGAGACGTGCGCGCTGCTCGGCCCGAGCGGCTCGGGCAAGTCGACGCTGCTGCGCGTCGTCGCCGGGTTGCTGGTGCCCGACGCCGGTCGCGTGATCATCGACGGCGACGACGTGAGCGACCTGCCGACCCACCGGCGTGGCGTGGGCATGGTGTTCCAGGACGACGTGCTGTTCCCCCACCTCGACGTGGGCGACAACGTGGCGTACGGCCTGCGCGCCCACAAGGTGCCCAAGGCCGAGCGCGGTCCCCGCGTCGCCGAGCTGCTAGCGCTCGTCGGCCTGGCCGGCTTCGAGCGCCGCACCGTGACGACCCTGTCGGGCGGCGAGGCGCAGCGCGTGGCGCTGGCCCGCGCCCTGGCGCCGCGGCCGCGCGTGCTGCTGCTCGACGAGCCCTTCGGTGCGCTCGACCACGACCTCCACGATCGCCTCGTCGCCGAGGTGCGCGTGCTCCTCCACGACCAGCACGTCACGGCGGTGCACGTCACCCACGACCCCGACGAGGCCGCCGCCATCGCCGACACGGTGGTGCGGCTGTAGCGCGATCAGCCGCCCGAGAGGGCCTGCATGAGCACGACCTCGTCGATGCCGTCGAGCGGCGTGGACAGGTCCTTGCAGCGCTCCTGGCCGAGCCACACCACCATGTGCTGGCGCAGCCGGCCCTGCTCGTCCACCACGCGGAACCGGAGGCCGGGGAACTGGTGGTCGAGATCGCGCAGCAGATCGTCGACCGTGGCGCCTTCGGCCGTCACGTGGGTGGCGTCGGCTGTGTACGACCGCAGCATCGTGGGGATGCGGACCCTCACGCGGACATCCTCATGCCACCTCGAGCGAGTAGATCTCGGGCAGGTGGGCAGCGATGCGGTGCCACGACGCTCCCTCGTCGCGCGACCCCCAGACCTCGCCCGCCGTGGTGCCGAAGTACACGCCGACCGGGTCGCCGCCGTCGACGCACATGGCCTGGCGCTTCACGGTGAACCAGCCGCGCGCCGGCAAACCGGCATCCTGACGGGCCCACGACGCGCCGGCGTCGCTGGTGCGGAACACGGCGGGCCGCCCGTCGGGCGACGTGCGCGGCCACACGTCGGTGCCGTCCATGGGGAACACCCATGCGGTGTCGGGATCGCGCGGGTGCAGCTCGATCGGGAAGCCGATGTCGCCGACGTCGCGCGGCATGTTGTCGCCGATGCGCTCCCACCGCTCGCCCGGTCGATCGAGCCGGTAGATGCCGCAGTGGTTCTGCTGGTAGAGCCGGTCGGGCATCTGCGGGTGGCTGCGCACGCAGTGCGGGTCGTGGCCGAACTCGACGTCGGGGTCGGGGAAGAAGTCCGCCGCGCAGCCGCGGTTGAGCGGCCGCCAGTCGGCGCCGCCGTCGGTCGACTCGAACACGCCGCCGCCCGACAGGCCGAGGTACAGGTGCCGGGCGTCGCGTGGGTCGACGATGACCGAATGGAGCATCGACCCGTCGGGCGTGCCTTCCACGTCGGGCCACTCGGCCCACGTGCCCCACATCGGATGGTCGTTCCACCCGTCGACCGGTGACCAGGTGTCGCCGCCATCGTCGCTGCGGAACAGGCCCTGCGGCGACGCGCCGGCGTACCACGTGCCCGGCTCGTCGGCCGGCCCCGGCGTGAGCCAGAACACGGTACGCACGGCACGCCCGTGGGCATCGCCGGCGTGGAACGCCGGCGGGCGCGACGCCTCGGTCCACGTGACGCCGGCATCGTTCGACCGGAACACCGTCGGGCCGAGGTGACCGGTCTTGGCCGCCATCAGCCACGAGCTCGGGTCGCGCGGGTCGGCCATGACGTGCTGGGCGATGTGCCCCAGGAACATCGGTGGCGTCATGGCCCACGCCTGGCGCGCCGCGTCGGAACGCAGCGCCCACGCGCCTTTGCGGGTGCCGACGAGCAGGGTGGGGCCTTCGAGATCGGCCGGCATCGTCGCACCGATCGGTTCGAGATCGCTTCGCATGCGGGTAGGACGGTCGGGCGTCGCTGAACTCATCGCGCCGCCTCGACGACCCGCCGGCGCCGCACCCGACGCCACAACCGCCACAGCCCCACCAGCACCACCGCCAGCGCCAGCACGGCGAGCACCGGCGCCACCAGCGCCAAGAAGGTGAGCACCGCGCTCGTGACGTCCTCCATCGTGGACAACACCGGGTTGCCGAAGCCGGCCGTCGTGGCCGTCGACAACGGCCTGACGGCCGAGCGGGCCGCGTGTAGCGAGCCTGCGGTCGTCAGCCCGAGCAACAGCGCCAGCCACGAGGGCAGGTGGTCGATCACCCCCGCCTGGCTGGCGAACGCCACCGCGCCGGCCGCCGGGTACACCACCGTGCCCACGAGATGCAGCACGTGGTCGACCCCGGGCACCTTGTCGCCGACCACGTCGACCACGAACACCGCGGCCAGCGCGGCCAGCACCGGCCACGTGCCCAACGACACGTAGCCGTCGGCCAGGTCGAGGTACCCGGAACGTCCGAGCAGGCCGATGGCGAGCAGTGGGAGGGTGGCGTTGAGGCCCGCGGCGCTCGACAGCCCGAGTGCGCTGAGGAGACCGCCGACGGCGAAAAGATCGTGCATCGTCATCCCATCGTCGCGTGCTCACAAGCTCCGCACAGGAACCCGTCGATAGGGTGACCCCCCTATGGCTCGCTTCAAGGTCGGCATCCAGCTCCACCCGCAGGCGACGACCACGGAGGCGCTGCGCGTGGCGTGGCAGGCCGCCGACGACATGGGTGTCGACTCCATCTGGACGTGGGACCACTTCTATCCGCTCTACGGCGACCCCGATGCCACCCACTTCGAGTGCTGGTCGCTGCTGGCCGCCATGGCCGTCACCACCAAGCGCGCCCGCTTCGGTGCCATGGTCACGTGCAACAGCTACCGCAACCCCGAGC
>JANPGL010000121.1:0-9635 GCA_031423915.1 Actinomycetes bacterium
GCGTGGCGTACAGGCCCTGCGACAGGCTCTGACCGGTGCCGAGGATGTGGTGCACCACGGGAGAGGCCGACGCTCGCCGCCCGAGGGCCGTCGGGAGCACGCCGGCCACGAGGGTGACCACGACCACGGCCATCCACCGTCCCCGCCTGGTCGTCGCCACGCTTGCCTTCGTCGCCACGTTCGACCCTCCGCCCGGTTCGTGGTTCCCGTATCGGCACGCCGTTGACGAAGTTGTGAGCCACGAAGGCCAAGTTTCGGTAACAGCGTCGGCCGTCGCTTAGGTGCTAGCACGGTGCTCACGCCGTCGCCGGGCCCAGCACATCGGTGGGTCGGCGGGAGGCGGCTGGCAGAATGGACGCATGTCCGGCGCCCTCTTCCCGACCTCGGTGTACGTCGACCGCCTCGCCCGTGTGCGGGCCGCCATGGGAGAGGCCGGCGTCGACGTGCTGCTCCTGTCGGTCGGTCCCGACCTGCCGTGGCTCACGGGGTACACGGCCATGCCGCTCGAACGGCTCACCATGCTCGTGGTGCCCCGCGACGGCGACGCCACCATGGTGATCCCGCGGCTCGAAGCCGCCCGGGTGGCCGAGCAGCCCGGGGTGTTCGAGCTGCAGACGTGGAACGAGACGGACGATCCGATCGAGCTCGTGGCGAAGCTGTCGGCCGGTGCGCCGACCGCGGCGATCGGCGACCACACGTGGGCGCGCTTCCTCGTCGACCTGTACGGCGCCATGAGCGACACCCGCTTCGTGCGGGCCACCGGCGTGACCGGCCCGCTGCGCATGGCCAAGGACGCCGCCGAGATCGACCGACTGGTGGCGGCGGGCCTGGCCGCCGATCGCGTGGCCGCCCAGCTGCACGGCGGGGAGATCGCCCTCGTGGGCCGTACCGAGGCCGACGTGTCGGCCGACATCTCGGCCCGCTTGATCGCGGAGGGTCACGACAAGGTGAACTTCGCCATCGTGGCGGCCGGCGAGAACGCGGCGAGCCCCCACCACCACGCGGGCCCCCGTGTCATCCGCGCCGGTGAGGCCGTGCTGTTCGACTTCGGGGGCACCATGGCCGGCTACTGCAGCGACATCACGCGCTGCGTGTCGATCGGCGAGCCCTCGGCCGAGGTGGCCGACGCCTACGCCGTCCTGTTCGAGGCCCAAGCCGCGGGCGTCGCCGCCGGCACCGTGGGGACGCTGTGCGAGGAGGTCGACGGCGCCACGCGTCGTGTCATCGCCGCGGCCGGCTACGGCGAGTACTTCATCCACCGCACGGGCCACGGCATCGGCATGGAGGAGCACGAGGACCCCTACATGGTGTCGGGCAACACGCTGCCCTTGGCCGCCGGCCACGCCTACTCCGTGGAGCCCGGCATCTACGTGCCCGGCCGCTTCGGCATGCGCCTCGAGGACATCGTGGTGGCCGCCGACGCCGGCCCCCGCCCGCTCAACCACGCCAACCACGCGCTGGTGGTCCTCGACCGCTGACGCCGGGTCGCTCGGCCAGCCGCCTCCGTCGTCGTGGTCAGGGGAGGCGGTCGGGGTCGGCGGTGTCGACGGGGCGGCGGCGGACGACCGAGACGACCAGCGCCATGGCGAGCACGGCGGCCAGCGCGGGAAGCACGCGCTCGGGCCGGTCGACGAGCGGACCGAGGCCGCCAGCACCGGCCACGATGCCGAGCACCACGACGACCAGCCCGGCCACGGCGGAGAACGTATCGACACGGACCACGTCAGCCACGCTGCCCGTCGGGCGCCGGGGTGACGACGAGGCCGTTCGGCAGCACCACCACGCCGCTGCCCTTGATGATGGTGCCGTCGGGTAGTTCGGCCGTGCCGTCGGCCCGGACCACGGCGCCCGGCCCGTAGCGACGGGCGTTGTCGGGACCGACCTCGGTGCCGCCGGGCAGCAGGATCGTGCCATCGACGCGACGCTGGGCCCCACCCTCGAAGACCTCGGTGCCGTCGGGCAACACGGCCTGCGCGCCGTTCGGCCGCGACGGCACCCGGGGCAGGCCCGGGACCGTCGTGATCTCCGGTGGCGCCTCGGGCCGGTACACGTAGCGGACGTCGATCGAGCCGACGCCGACCGCGGCGTCGACGGTGATCACGGGCGTGCTCTCGCCCGGGCCGACCGAAGTGGACACCGAGGGCCGGTAGCCGGCGGAGCGGCGCTGCCCGATCACGTCGATGCTGCCGAACCCGGTCCGGGCCCGCAGGTCGACCCGCACGGGCCGGTCGGGGTCGAGGAGGATCTCGACATCGCCGGAGCCGAGCCGGACCACCGTCGACTCGGCGGCGCTGGCGGCGGTGAGATCGATCTGGACGTGCCCGGCGCGCCGGTCGATGCGAGCCGGAAGCGCCGGGGAGCGGTACGAGACCCAGTCGCCCACCACGCCGAAGCGGACGCCGAGCCCGTCGACCGACGCGGCTACGGTCGAGGCGCCGAGGGCCAGGACGGCGGGCACGATCAGGTACCGCGCCCGCCGGCCGAAGCTGGCCACCACGAGCCCCGCACCACAGATGGCGGCCGCCACCCCGAACGCAACGGCCATGGCGTCGGCGCGACCATCGGTGGCCAGAGCGACGACTGCCACCACGGCCAGCGCCAGAGCGAGGCTCAGCCGGCCGACGACGGACGGCGGGCGCGTCGCCCTCGTTCGGCGGGGCCGCGGGGTACGGGCCGGCACCTCGGCGCTCGCCCGCGGGGTGGCGGGCGACGGGGGCGGTGGTTCCCAGGTCGTCGCCGGGCGGGGCGTCGCGACCCGAGCCGACGGTCCGCGCCACAGCGCGGCGGCAGCCCCGGCCAGGATCACGATCACCGACCACGGCGAGCCGATCCACTCGCCGCCGAGGGCCAGCAGCGCCCCGAACCCCGCAGCGGCTGCGAGCAGGCGGCGCGCGGTCGACGTGGCCGGCGCCGTCGGCGACTCGGGGAGCAGTACCCACGCAGCCACGTACAGGAAGCCGCCGAGGCCGCTGCGCAGCGCCAGCACGGTGAGGGCGAGGCGGACCCACGCCGGGTCGATGCCCCAACCCTCGGCCAGCCCTGCGGCGGTGCCGGTGAGAACCCGCTGCTCGCTGCGCCACACCAGGTGGCGCGGCTCGTCCGGGGTGGTACGGGGCTCGTCCGGCGTGTCGGGCTCGAGCGTCGGCTCGGTCATCGTCATGGCTCGACCGTACGGCCACATCGCGGTGGCGACCATCGGGGATGACCCTGATCCGACCCTGAGACCTACCCCTGGGATCGAGGGCGATGCCGGATGCCGCCGGGCGGCCGCCCGTGCCACGATCGTGCGGTGGCCATCCCGCTCCTCCCCACCCGCACCGTGCGCATCCCGCGCAGCGGACGCGACCGGGTCGTCACCGGGGTGGCCGGCGGTGCGGCGCGCCGAATGGGGGTCGACGCCCACGCGCTGCGCGTGGCGCTCGGCCTGACGGCGCTCACCGGTGGGGTCGGCGTGGTGGTGTACGCCGGGCTCGCCGCACTGTCGAGCGCACCGCCGGCGGACGAGCCGCCCGCGCCGACCACCGAGCCCCGCCGCCAGGTCGCCTTCGGGTGCGCCGTGGCGGCCGCCTTGCTGTGGCTGCGGACCCTCGGGCTCTGGCCGGGCGACGGGCTCATGCTGCCCGCGGCGCTGGTGGGCGCGGCGTCCGTGGTGGTGTGGCACCGCACCGGGTCGTCGTCGGTGGCCGCCGACCCGTTCGAACGGCTGCTGTCGGGACGCGCCGGACCCGTGCGGCTCGGCGTGGGCATCGTGCTGGCCGCGGTGGGCTTGGTGGCCCTGGCCGGCGGCAGCGGTGCCGGGTCGCTGTCGCGCGCCGCCGCCGCGCTGGCGTTGGCCCTGGGCGGCGCGGCGGTGGCGGTCGGGCCGTTCGTCGGTCGACTCATGCAGCAGGCGACCGACGAGCAGCGTCAGCGCATCCGCACCGAGGAGCGCGCCGAGGTCGCCGCCCACCTGCACGACTCGGTGCTGCAAACGCTGGCCCTCATGCAGCGCGCCACCGACGACCCGCGCCGCCTCGTCCTGCTGGCCCGCCGCCAGGAGCGCGAGCTGCGGTCGTGGCTGTTCGACGGGCGCGTCGGCCCCGCCGCCGGCACGGTGGCCGGCGACGCCGAGGCCATGGCCGCCGAGGTGGAGCTCGACCACGGCGTCACGGTCGACGTGGTCGTCGTGGGCGATGCGCCGACCGACGAGCGCACGGGCGCATTGCTGGCCGCGGCGCGCGAAGCGACCGTGAACGCGGCGAAGCACGCCGGCGTGGACGCCGTGCGCCTCTACGTGGAGGTCGAGCCCGACGCCGTGGTGGCCTACGTGCGCGACACCGGTGTCGGGTTCGATCGGGCTGCGGTCGACGGCGACCGGCGCGGCATCGCCGAGTCGATCGAGGGTCGTCTGGCCCGCGTGAAGGGGATGGCGTCACTCGACACCGCACCCGGCGCCGGCACCGAGTGGGAGCTGCGGGTGCCCCGATGACGGCGCCGGTGACCAGCCGCGTCGTGGTGATCGACGACCACGCGCTGTTCCGCGCCGGCGTGCGCGCCGAGCTGGCCGGGGCCGTCGACATCGTGGGCGAGGCCGGCGACGTCGACGCCGCGGTGGCCGTGATCGTCGCCACGCTGCCCGACGTGGTGCTGCTCGACGTGCACCTGCCCGGTGGCGGCGGCCGAACCGTGATCGAGACGGTGCGGCGGACGCATCCCGACGTCCGCTTCCTCGCCCTGTCCGTGTCGGACGCGGCCGAGGACGTGGTGGGCGTCATCCGGGCCGGGGCCCGGGGCTACGTCACCAAGACGGTGACGCGCGACGAGCTGGTGTCGGCCGTGACGCGCGTCCATGCCGGCGACGCCGTGTTCTCGCCCCGCCTGGCCGGCTTCGTGCTCGACGCCTTCTCGGGCGACGTGCCGGTGGCCGCCGGCGAGCTCGACCAGCTGACCGTGCGCGAGCGCGAGGTGCTGCGCCTCATCGCCCGCGGCTACGCCTACAAGGAGGTGGCGGCGCGCCTGCACCTGTCGGTGAAGACCGTCGAGACCCATGTGTCGGCGGTGCTGCGCAAGTTGCAGCTGTCGAGCCGGCACGAGCTGACCGCCTGGGCTGCGGATCGCCGGCTGCTCTAGCGGGGACGGGTGGGGCGCCCGACCCGGTCAGCCGCCGACGGACGGCGCCTCGGTCGGTAGGGCGAAGGCCTCCTGGCGCACCGTCGCCTCGTAGCCGGTGAGCTCGATCGTCACGTACGCCGTGTCCATGCGGGCCATGGCCCCGGTGGCCAGCGCGCAGTACGTCTCGGCACCCGTGCCCACCGGGACCGTCGTGCACTGGGCGGCCTGGCCGGCGATGGTCGTGGCTTCGCCCGTGGCGGGGGTGGCCCGGCGCCCGTACGTGACGCGCAGCGAACGCGCCGGCGCGTCGCGCCAGAAGGTGGACGACAGGCCGAGGTCGCTCACCCGCGCCTCGTTGATGGTGTCCTCGCAGGTCTTGCTGGCGAGCAGGCAGGTGTGATCGGTGTCGGCCCGCACGTAACGGACGTCGCCGATCGTCACCGAGATGGCGAGGGGCCCGCGGCTCACGACGGCCGTGGCCTGCTTGGCGCCCAGCTTGCGCGTCACCGCGTACGTGGCGGTGAACGACTGCTCCATCGGCCGCTCGAGATCGCCGAGCACTGCGTCGACCGATGCGTCGCCCACCGGCTGGCCGGCGTCACCCCCCGGCACCGGTGCGGCTGACGTGGCCGACAGCGTGCCGCGCGTCCCGCTGCAGCCCGTGACGACGGTCACCGCCACGACCGCCACCACGAGGGCGACGCGCGAGCGGGTGGGGAACGGCACCGGCGAATCGTAGGGGTGGTGCCTGGCGGTCGTAGGATCGCCCGTCGTGACCGATGGCGTGACCCTGCTGTTGGCGGCGACCGGGAGCCGCAACGGGGTCATCTCGCTGGACGCCGCCACCGTGCTGCTGCAGTGGTCGGTGGGCGGGTTGCTGTTCACCTGGGTGACCACGCGCCACCGCGAGGTCGGCCTCGGCTACGGCTGGTTGCAGCGCGCCGTGTTCGGCGTGTTCGCCGGCATCGCCGCGTTCGCCGGCGTGCGGTACGGCGGTTCGGGGCTGCGCACGGCGGCGGCCATCGCCGTCGCGGCCATCGTCGTGGCGGTGCTCGTCGTGTCGGTGGTACGCAAGGCCGCCGGGGTGTCGGGCCAGAACGCCGAGCACGACCGGCGCAGCGCCCGTGTGGCGTCCATGACGGGGATCGAACGCGCCGGCCTGGCCGGCGAGCCGGGCGACGGCGGGTCGTCGGCGGTCGGCACCTCGGCGCCGACCGCGGGCCGCGAGTTCGACCCCCGCCTCGATCTGGTGGCGCCGATCGTCGGCACCGTCGGTCTCCTGGCGGCGGGGTGGTCAGCGGCGGGCACGACCCCCGATCGGTTGCTGGCGACGGCCAGGGTGCTCGTCGGTGCGGCGTTCCTCGGGGCGGTGAGCGACGCCATGCTGCTCGGTCACTGGTACCTCGTGCAGCCGGGACTGCCGCGCCGGCTGCTCCACGAGCTCGTCCGTTGGCTCGGGTGGCTGTGGCCGTTCGAGGTCGCCCTGCTGCTCGTGCCCACCGGCATGGTCAGCGTGTTCGACGGTTCGATCGACGACGGCTACAACGGCATGCTCGGCTGGTTCTGGATCGCCTGCGCCGTCACGACCATCGCGCTGGTCTTCGTCACCCGCGCTGCGTTGCGCGAGCGGGCCTACTCGGCGGTGATGGCGGCGACGGGTCTGCTCTACCTCGCCATCCTCACGGCGTTCGGCACCGACCTCGTCGCCCGGGCCGTCCTCGCCGGCTGACGCACGACGCGCCCCGGGCGAGTGGTGAAGGCGCTCAGCCGACGTCGACCGGGATGCGTGCCCGCTCGGGCGCCGCCGCGCCGTGCGAGCCCTCGAGGTGGACGTTCGGCAGCAGCCGGTCGAGCCAGCGGGGCAGCCACCAGTTGCGGGCGCCGAGGAGCTCCATGGTGGCGGGCACCACGATCATGCGCACGATCGTGGCGTCGACCAGCACGGAGAAGGCGAGACCGAAGCCGATCAGCTTGATCGACCGCACGTCACCGACGACGAAGCTGCCGAACACGCACACCATGATCGCCGCCGCCGCGGTGATGACCCGCGCCGTGGACGCCAGGCCTTCGACGACGGCCTCGGTGTTGTCGCCCGTGGCGTCGTAGCGCTCCTTCACGCTCGACAGCAGGAACACCTCGTAGTCCATCGACAGGCCGAACACGATGGCGAACAGCATCATCGGGGCCCACGGCTCGATCGGCGCACCCGGCCCCGAGCCGAGGAACGACGACAGCCAACCCCACTGGAAGACGGCGACCATGGCGCCGTAGGCGGCTCCGATCGACAGCAGGTTCATCACCACGGCCTTGAGCGGCACGAGCACCGAGCGGAACACGACGAGCAGGAGCAGGAAGCTGCACACGAGCACGGCACCGATGAAGATCGGCAGCCGATCCGACATCAGCTGGGCGAAGTCGACGTTCGACGCGGTGGCACCGCCGACGTGGGCGACCAGGTGGCCTCCGGCAGGGGCGACGATGTCGCCGCCGGCGAGCGGCGGGAGCACGTCGGTGCGCAACCGGTGCACGAGGTCCTCGGTGGCCCGGCTCTGCGGCGACGTCGTCGGCAGCGCCGTGACGATGGCGGTGGTGCCGGCGGGCGAGAACTGGGGCTCGGTCACGAACGCCACGCCGGGCGTGGCGCGGACCGCTTCGACCAGCGCGGGCAGCGCGGCCTGCGCCGTCGGCGTGGGAACCTCGACGGCCAGCAGCAGCGGACCGTTGACGCCGGCGCCGAAGCCGTCGGCCAGCAGGTCGTAGGCGTTGCGAGTGGTGGTCCCTTTCGCGTCGTTGCCGGCGTCGGCGGACGCGAGCCGCATGCCGAGCACCGGCGCCGCGGTCACGAGGAGCGCGGTGATCCCCGCGGCGGCGAACGCCACCGGATGGCGCTGCACGAGCCGGCTCCAGCGATGCCAGCCGGTCTCGGCGCGACGGCCGGCCCCGAGGCTGGGGCGGCGCCGGTGGATCGACAGCCGGTCGATGCGGCGGCCGGCGATCCCGAGCAGCGCGGGCAGCAACGTGACGGCAGCCAGCATGGCGATGAGCACCGCGCTCGACGAACCGAACGCGAGCCCCTGGAAGAACGCCATCCCCATGAGCAGCATGCCGAGCAGCGAGATCATCACGGTGCCGCCGGCGAACAGCACCGCCCGACCGGCCGTCCCGATGGCTTCGACCGCAGCGTCGTGCGGCGTGCGACCTGCCGCCAGCGCGGTGCGATAGCGGGTGACGATGAACAGCGCGTAGTCGATGCCCACGCCGATGCCGATCATCGATGCCACCTGCACGGTGAAGTCGGGCGTGGGCACGGCGGCGGACCACAGGGTCACACCGGCCAGTGCGATGAGGATGCCGAACACGGCCGTCAACAGCGGCAGGCCCATGGCCACGACCGACCCGAACGCGAGCAGCAGGATCACCGCGGCGGCGCCGACGCCGAACAGCTCCGACGACGGGACTCCGCCGTCCTGGTACCACCAGCCGCCGAACTCGACGCGCAGACCGGTCGAGCGCAGCGAGGCCGCGGCGTCGCGCACGGCGAGTGCGCCCTGCTCGAGCGCGGCGCCGTCGGCGGCGTCGAACGTGACCGAGGTGTAGGCCACGGTGCCGTCCGCCGAGATCGAACCGGCTCCGTCGAAGGGCGACGGCGCCTCCGCCACCCGGGCGAGCGAGCGCACCTGGGCGAGGTAGGCCTCGATGGCCGGGCGGTCGTCGGCCAGCCCGGCCGGGTCGGCGAACACGACCGTGGCCTCCTCGCCGACCGCGGCGGGGAACTCGCGCTGCACAAGCTGGTAGGCGGCGTCCGAGTCGGTGCCCTTCAACCGCCCACCGTCGGCGTAGTCGCCGCCGAACGCGCCCGCCGCCATCGTCACGGCGACGGCGGCGACCAGCCAGGCGACCACCACCGTCCAGCGGTGGCGGAAGGACCAGGAGGCGAGTCGTTCGAGCATGGCGGGCTCCAGCGGGGAGGGAACGGGGGCACCTTCGACGGTACGGAGGAGCCCGTTCGGGGACCATCCGGTCGCCCGGTGGGCCGGGGGTGGGGTTGTCCCCACCCCCGGGTTCCGCGAGACGGTTGGCACGCGAGGGACCGGAAACCGGACAAGATCTGCGTCGATGGGTTCCGCAGTGATCGAGCGGTTCGAGGTGCTCGGGTCGGTGCGCGCCCTGTCGGGCGGTCGCGAGGTGCCGCTCGGGGGACCCCAGCAGCGTCGCCTCCTGGCCGCCCTCCTGCTCACCCCGGGCCGCCCGGTCACCAAGGAGCAGCTGCACGAGTGGCTCGGTGACGGCGACGTCGGACCCGAGGCCGACCGGGCGCTGCGGATGCGCGTCTCCCGGTTGCGTGTCGCCCTCGGCGCCGGCGACGGTGCCCCCGTCGTCGGTCCGGCCGTGCGGTGGAACGACCACGGTTACGTGCTCGATCCGGGCGTGGCTGCGATCGACGTGGTGGAGCTGCGCGACCTGGCCGAGACCCCCCTCGACGGCGACGCCGGCGTGGAGCTGGCCCGCATGGCCCGCGCCCGCGCCCTGTGCCGCGGCGTTCC